>CADBSI010000050.1 GCA_902797275.1 uncultured Erysipelotrichaceae bacterium
AGATGGAATTAATATATCAACGTAATTATTTATATTCAAAAACTACCTTATCTATTTTGCCATTAAAAAGCACTTCAGAATCAAGTAATTTATCTATACTCATATTTTCTCCATCTATAATTAATAAAAAACTATCAAATGTTATCCTTATTTTACTTTTTTCTATTGTATTTATTTTTTTATAATTAGTTATATAAATATAATTATTTGTTATATTAATGTTATAGTCTTTATTATTTAGATAATTTCTTACATTCGAAAACATAAATTATCACCTAATTAATTATATTTAAAAAGAAGACTTTATAGTCTTCTTAATTTAATTTTTCTTTTACTTTTTTACTTACAAGTGACATATCCGCTCTACCAGCAGTAATCTTGCCAATTTCTTTTATGATACGCCCCATATCTTTCATACTCTCAGGTTTTTCTGAAACGAAAACTTTTTCTATTATTTTGTCTAGTTCACTTTCGCTAATTTCCTCTGGTAAGTAAACACTTAAACAAGCTATTTCTTGGTTTAAATTATTAATTTCTTCATCACGATTATATTTTTTAAATTCTTCAATACTATCTTTACGCATTTTAACTTGTTTTTTTATAACACTAATTGTTTCTTCATCGCTTAAATCATGTTTTTTATTGATTTTTTCCATTTGGATAGCGCTTTTTAACATACGTAGTACTGATAATTTAAATTTATCTTGATCTTTCATGGCAATAGTCATGTCTTTAGTAATTTGTTCAGCTAACATAAGCAACCACTTTCTATCTATTATTTTTTTTACGTTTTCTTGAATTACGTATCATTTCTTTTTTAGCTTCACGTTTTCTAACGCCTGGTTTATCATAACATTTTCTCTTTTTTAGTTCAGAAGGGACGCCACTTTTAGCAAATTTAACTTTAAATTTCTTTAAAGCGCTATCAAGGTTACCGTTTTGTACTACCACTTTAGTCATATAATCTCCCTCCCTTCATTAACTATAAATGATTATAACACTACCGACTTTTTTTGACAAGAAAAAAGGAGAATAATCTCCTATTTTTCGTTTGCTAACATTTGCGACCAGATATTAAGTTTTTAATTGAACTTCCTAATGAACGTCCAAGTTCGTACACTACTTGTATTCCTCTTGCTAAAGCATTTATATAGGTTGCACTAATTGAACCTCCATTTATTTTTGTTAGCTCTAATTCACTCATATTCTCACCTACTTTCCACTGTTACAGCTATAAGGACGTGTAAACCCACTTATTAGTCCTGTTACAAATATTGCTATTGTACCTAGTATGTAAGCAACACTTCCTTTTATTGCTCCACCATTAATATTTATTAATTCTTCATTTGTTAATTTTATCATCATTATCCTTCTTTCATAACTTTAGCAATTTTTTTAATAATTCTTTGTTTATTTTTTAATAATTTAATTTTATAGATGCGAGTACTCTCTTCTTGCAATTCTGTTTTTAATGCTATATTTTGAAAAACTATTCCATTATTTTCTGTTACTTCATTATAAGTAATTGATTTTATTGAATATAAATTATGATTTATATCTACTAATGCATTATCTAATATATCGATTTTATTATAAGGGAGCACTATATTTAAATTACATTCATTTTCACATTCGTTTATGGCTACAATTGTATAAGAATCATACGTCTTTACTAATGATATAAATATTATTATAAATATTAAAATACAAATATTTAAATAGAATAAACAATTTAGTTTTGGTTTTTTGTTTAATAATATTAATTTATTGATCATTATATTCACCTATTTTGACGCTTCTTTTTAAATAGTTACCACTTCTATGTGAGATATAAATTAAAGTAGTTTTTGTTAAATATTTATCTATATTTAACAGTATTTCTTTTTCTGATTTTTCGTCCAATTCTGATAAAGATTCGTCTAATATTAAAATTGGGCTTTCATATAAAAGAGATCTTGCAAGAATTATACGTTGCCTTTCACCTCCACTTAAATTAAATCCACTGTCATACAAATATGATTCTAATCGTAGAGCTTTGTGTTCTAATATTTTTTCAATACCAGTTAAACTTATAATTTTATTTATTTTATCTATGGATATATCCCGCCCTAAAGTTAAATTTTCTTTTATTGTTCCCGTAAATATTTTTTCTCTTTGTGATACATATAATATGTTTTTTCTTATTGTTTTAAGGCTATAGTCTTTAATATTAATACCAGCAATTGTAATTTTACCCTTATAATCTTCAATTGTTCTATTTAATAACTTACATAAAGTACTTTTACCACACCCACTATTTCCATAAATCAATACTTTTTCTCCTTCGTTAATTTCTAAAGATAAATTATCAATTACTTTGTTCATCCCATTATAAGAATAAGACACATTGTTAATATTAATTCTTCCTTTTAAAGAATTAATACTTAACTTTTTATCCACAAGTAATTGTTCGCAAGGTATATTATATATTTCTTTA
>CADBSI010000051.1 GCA_902797275.1 uncultured Erysipelotrichaceae bacterium
TAATAATAAATATTATTATTATAGTAAATTAGTCTTAATAAAAGAGGTAATATGCAAATAACTATTAGAAAACATGGAGGATTTTACCATGTATTTGATGATGATTGTTATATTTTGTATTATTTATTTGATTATAAAATAATTAATAGAAAAACTGGTTTTCCTCTTAGTTCATTAAATAAAGTAATAAATAAATTAACTGATTTATCTATTAGTTATGAAGTAATAGAAGAAGGTAAAAGGGATTTTAAAAAGTTAAATAAATATAATAAATATTTAAAACTAGGTATTAGTAAATATGATAAAGATAATAAATATTTGAGTATATATTCTAAATTAGATAGTTTAGATGATACTGATTTAGATAAAATACTTGAATATATAGATGGAATAATAAATGAAAAATGAATTAATAATTGTTAAAAATATTAAAGAGTTTATATATAGTTTAGATTTAATAATCGATAATTATCCAAGAAAGTATTATGAACTTAGAAATAATATTATGAATACTAGTTATAAGTTATTAGAACTAGTATTTTGTAGTAATTATAAAAAAGATTATTTAGATAAAATATTTAGTTTAATTAGTATGTTAGATTTTTATTTAGAAATTAGTTTTAAAAAGAAAATAATAAATGAAAAGAAATTATGTAATTTAAGTAATAAATTATTAGTAATTAATAAAATGGTATATAAATGGTATGAAAGTTAATATATATGATTTATTAAATGTATATGAAAAAGAGATAAGTAAAAATTGTAAGAATAAAAGAAAAGTTTATTCATTTGACAGATTTAAAATGGAAAATATTAGTTATATAAAATATATGTTAGAAAATAATTTATATATTCCAAGTAAATATAATATTTTTATAGTAAGAGATCCTAAGTATAGGATAGTAATGTCTTTAACAATTAAAGATAAAATAGTTAATCATTACCTAGCAAGGTATATATTAATACCTAAGTTAGATAAATATTTAGATAATAGAATAATTGCAACTAGAACTAATATGGGTTCTAGTTATGGAATTAAGTTAGTAAAGAAGTATTTAGAAAAATATAAAAAATATGATAAGTTTTATATATTGAAAATTGATATTAAAAAGTATTTTTATAATATAGATCATGAAATATTAAAAAGTTTATTAATTGATAAATTAACTGAGGAAGAATATAACTTAATTTGTAAAATAATTAATAGTACTAATTCTAGTTATGTAAATGAAAGTATTGATAAATGTTCTTTAAATGAACTTAAAAAAAGAAGTGTTAATAAAGAAAAAATAAATGATTTAGCAAGATATAAAAGTGGAAAAGGTCTTAGTTTAGGAGCTATGACTAGTCAATTTTTATCTATTTATTATTTGCACTCACTTATTTTTTTTATTGTCCATAAACTAGGATTAACGGAAAGTATTTTATATATGGACGATTTAATTATCTTTCATCAAGATAAAAATTATTTAAAAAAATGTTTAGAAATTATTAAGAATAAATTAAAAGATAAATATAAATTAGATATTAATTTAAAGAAAACTTTTATAATAGATAGTAATAATTCATTTAGTTTTTTAGGTTATACTTTTTTTGTTAGAAACAAGAAAACTATAATTAAGGTAAGAAAAGAAACTATTAATAAGGTTAGGAAAAGGGTATTAGAAAATAATTATTTATATAAAAATAATTTAATTAATTTTTCTAAGTATTTTTCTTCTCTTAATACTTATTTATATAGTTTTAAGTATGCAAGTAATTATAAAGTTAAATTAATAATTGATAGAGTTATAACTATTTAAAAAGTAGCATATAATATTATGTATAACGAAATGTAAAGTTATTAAAAATAACTTGCTATAAAAATTTAAAATGTTATAATTGAATTATGAAGAGAAACTTTAATTTTAGGAACATTTTTGAGTCGGCAATAGCATTCTTTTCAAATCATAAACCTTATTCATTAGTAAGAGTTGCTAGAAGTAATATAGCTTATTCTTATTTTGAAAATGAATATAGAAATCAATTTGAAAGGGTATATGATGGAAGTTGTATTGTTGTAGCTAATGATAATACTTATATTGTTGATTCTAATAATGTTTATGTAAAGAAAAAGACAAAATAAAGGTCTTTTTCTTTATAAAGTTTTGTATGGAAAGGTAAAAATACATTAGTTATATGGAAAAAGAAATAATAGAAAAATTAAGTCAAGAATTAAATATTAAAGTTGGTCAAGTAGAGAGTGTTTTAAAATTAATTAGTGAAGGAAATACTATTCCTTTTATTGCTAGATATAGAAAAGAAGCAACAGGTGCTTTAACTGAAGATTATATAAGAGAAATTGAAAATATTTATAACTATGAAAAAAATTTATTAGAAAGAAAATTAGATATTATTCGTTTAATTGAGGAAAAAGGTTTATTAACTGATGAATTGAAAACTAATATTTTAAATGCTAAGAAATTAGTTGAAGTAGAAGATTTGTATTTACCCTATAAAGAAAAAAAGAAAACTAAGGCAACAGAAGCAATTAAAAATGGCTTGGAGCCTCTTGCTAAAATTATTATGTCTTTTCCTCTTAAATTAAATAATCTTGATAAATTTTTAAATGATGAGGTTAAAAATAATGAAGAAGCTCTTCTTGGTGCAAGTTATATAATTGCAGAATGGATTAGTGATAATGCTAGTTATCGTAAGTGGATTAGATACTACTTGTATAATAATAGTTTTTTAATATCTAAATTAAAGAAAAATAGTAATGATTCAAATAAAGTTTATGAAATGTATTATGATTTTAGGGAAAAAGTAAAATATTTAAAACCTTATCGTACTTTAGCTATTAATCGAGGTGAAAAAGAAAATATTTTAAGTGTAAAACTTGATTATAACTTAGAAGAAATTATTGCTTTTTTAGAAAAGAAATTAATTAAAAATAAAGAAAGTGAATGTGCTAATATTGTTTCAGATAGTATTAAAGATAGTTTAAAAAGATTAATATTACCAAGTCTTGAAAGAGAAATTAGAAGTGATTTAACTTTAAAAGCTAATATTGAAGCAATTAAATCTTTTCAAGACAATTTAGAAAATTTATTATTAACACCTCCTATTAAAGAAAAAGTAGTTTTAGCTCTTGATCCGGGTTATAGAACTGGTACTAAAGTAGCAGTTGTTGATAAAAATGGTAATATGTTAGAAGTATCAGTTATTTACCCAGCTAAGCCACATGAGAAAATTTTAGAAGCCAAGAAAATCATTCTTGAGTTAATAAAAAAATATCAAGTTAATATAATAGCAATTGGAAATGGAACAGCATCAAGAGAAAATGAAAAATTTATAAGTGATTTAATTAAAGAAAATAATTTAACTTTAAATTACATTATTGTAAACGAAGCTGGAGCAAGTGTATATTCAGCATCTATTCTAGGAGCTAAAGAATTTCCTGATTTATCAGTTGAAAAAAGAAGTGCAATTAGTTTAGCAAGACGTCTTCAAGATAGTTTAACAGAACTTGTTAAAATTGATCCTAAAAGTATAGGTGTTGGTTTGTATCAACATGATATGCCTGTTAAAGAATTATCAGATGCTCTTGATTTTACTGTTTTAAAAGTAGTTAATCAAGTAGGTGTTAACATTAATAATGCTTCAGCTAGTATTTTAAAATATGTTTCAGGTTTAAAAAAAAATACCATAGAAAATATCTTAGAATATAAAAAAATGGTTGGTAAGATTAACTCTCGGGAAGAATTAAAAAAAATAAAAGGAATATCAAGTAAGGTATATGAACAAGCAATAGGCTTTTTAAGAATAGTAGATGGAACTAATCCTTTAGATAAAACGGATATTCATCCTGATAATTATCAAGATACTCTTAATTTATTAAAATTAATAGATGCAACTATTGATGAGATTGGCACCACCTCAATTAAAGAAAAATTAGAAAAATTAACTGGTCATGAAAAAGAGTTAAAAATAGATGAATATACTTTAGAAGATATTAAAAAATCTTTAATTAAACCAGGAAGAGATCCAAGAGATGATATTAATAAACCAATTTTAAGAAGTGATATTTTAGATATTAAAGATTTAAAATTACATGATAAATTACAAGGAACTATTAGAAATGTAACAGCTTTTGGAGCCTTTGTTGATATAGGTCTTCATAATGATGGTTTAATTCATATATCAAAGATAAGCAAAAATTATATTAAACATCCAAGTGATGTATTAAGTGTTGGAGATATAGTAGATGTCTATGTAATTGATATTGATCTTGAAAAAGAAAAAGTATCTCTTAGTTTATTTTTAGAATAAATGTGTCAAATATATGTAAAATTGAAAAAAATTTAAACTTTTTTTTGACTTAGTTTTTTTGTCAAATTTAAAATTTATAAATATTATTTTTTTAATAAAGAAAATTACTTATAGCAAAAAAGAATTTTTCTTTATTTTTTTATTTAAATTGTGATTTTTTCAACATTTGCATTTTTAGATATTATCTGTTATGGTGTATTCATCCGGATTAAATTACTTAAATATTTAAGGGAAAGGGGAATATGCAAACTGAAATTTTACAAGTAAGAAGTGATATTTTGTTTCATGATTTATTTAATGAGAAAGATATAAAAGCAGTTGAATGGGTAGCATCTCAGATCTTAGAATGTGATGTAAAAGAATTAAAAGGTAAAGTAAGTGTTAAAAATGTAAGACTAACAAGAACCAA
>CADBSI010000052.1 GCA_902797275.1 uncultured Erysipelotrichaceae bacterium
CAAGTAGAATACCTTATAAAAGAAGTAGTAAAAGTCGTATATTAAAATTTTATGATATATTAAAAAAACATAATATAAATGTAACAATAAGACGAGAATTTGGTGGTAATATTAAGGCTGCTTGTGGACAATTAAAGTCAATTAAGGAGAATTTAGCATGAGAAGTTTTTATTTAACAGATGTTGGAAAAGTAAGAAATCATAATGAAGACAGCGTTATAATTTTAAAAAATCATAATAATGAATATCTTTTGGCTGTTGCTGATGGAATGGGTGGACATAGAGCAGGTGAGGTTGCCTCATCAATTGCTATTACTTATCTTGCTCATCATTTTCAAGAAAGTTTTTATAATTTAACTAAAGACGAAGCTATAATTTGGATAAATGATAGTATAGATTCTATTAATACAGCTATTTTCAATCATGAAAAAGATCGCCCTGAAAGTATTGGAATGGGAACAACTCTAGTTATGGTTTTATATACCAAAGATTATTTATTATTTGGTAATATTGGAGATTCTAGTGGTTTTATTATTAAAAACAAAAAAA
Organism: uncultured Erysipelotrichaceae bacterium; assembly: GCA_902797275.1. Lineage (GTDB taxonomy): Bacteria > Bacillota_I > Bacilli_A > RF39 > UBA660 > RUG591. Next base: position 549 of record CADBSI010000052.1, read on the forward strand.
TTCATAAAGTAACAGTTGATCATTCCTTAGTTAATTTATTAGTAGAAGCTGGGGAGTTAACCGAGGAACAAGCCAAAACCCATCCGAGAAAAAATGTTTTAATGAAAGCTCTTGGAGCAAGTCAAAATGTTGAAGCTGATATTTTTGAATGTAGTGCTGATATAGATGGCATACTTTTAGCAAGCGATGGCTTGACTAATATGTTAGAAATTAGTAAAATAGAAGATGTAATAAATAGTAAAGAAGAAATCGAAGAAAAAATAGTAAACTTAATTCAAAAAGCAAATAATAATGGTGGCTTAGATAATATATCAGTTGCCTATTTAGAAAAAGATAAAGAGGTGAAATAGTGATTACGAAAGGTCAAAAAATTAATGATAGATATGAAATCATTAAGAGTATTGGTGAAGGTGGTATGGCTAATGTTTATTTAGCCAAAGATATTATTTTAGATAGAAATGTTGCTATTAAGGTTTTAAGAGGTGATTTAGCCGGAGACGAGAAATTTGTTCGTCGTTTTCAAAGAGAGGCTTTATCGGCTTCAAGTTTATCTCATCCTAATATAGTTGAAATGTATGATGTAGGGGAAGATAATGGTACTTATTATATTGTTATGGAATACGTATCAGGTATGACTTTAAAACAGTTAATTAAGAAAAAAGGCAAATTATCTTTATCAGAAGCCATTGATATAATGCTTCAAATTACCGATGGTATTAAAGCAGCTCATGACTCTTATATAATTCATAGAGACTTAAAACCTCAAAATATTTTAATTCAAGATAATGGAGAAATTAAAATAACTGACTTTGGTATAGCTATGGCTTTAAATAGTACTCAGTTAACTCAAACTAATTCTGTTATGGGAAGTGTACATTACTTACCACCAGAACAAGCAAGTGGTAAAGGGGCAACAATCAAAAGTGATATTTATTCAATGGGAATACTTTTCTATGAACTATTAACAGGTAAACTTCCTTTTAAAGGCGACAATGCTGTTGAAATAGCTTTAAAACATATGAAAAATGATATTCCAAGTGTCAGAAGTGAAAATCCTAATATTCCTCAAAGTGTTGAAAATATCATTTTAAAAGCAACGGCTAAAAATCCTAAAAATAGATATGAAACAGCTAGTAAAATGCATGATGATTTATTAACTTGTTTAAATGAAGATAGATTAAATGAAAAGAAATATGAGTTTCCTTACCCAGAACATGAAAACTTAGAAGAAGTTAAGCCTCCTGTTATCTTAGAAGGTAATAACTTAGAAACTAAAAAAGAGGCTATTGAAGAAAATATAATAGAAGATGAAAAAACTAAAAACACTTGGATTTGGATTTTATCATCAATATTTATCTTTATCGTTTTAGTTATGATAGGAATATTTATTATTTATCCAAGACTATCAGAAGTACCAGACATAGTAATTCCAAATGTATCAGGAATGACTATTCAAAAAGCTGAAACAACCCTAAAAGATAAAGGATTTGAAGTAGCTCTTCAAGTTGAACAAGTAAGTGATGAAAAAATTGCCTCTGGCTTGATCGTTAAAACTTCACCTGCTATAGGAAGAAAAGTTAAAAAAGGAACAACTATTACTCTTTATGAATCTCTTGGAAACACAATATACGAAATGGAAGACTTTACTGGTAAAAATTATATTGAAATTCAAACTATTTTAAGAACTAAATATAATTTAAATGTAACTGTTGAAAAAATTGATGTTGAAGATAAGGAAGATTTAGATAAACAAGCAATAATTAAACAAGAACCAACACCAGGTACTAAAATGGCTAAAGGTGGTAAAGTTGTTTTATATGTTCCAAATATAGTTGATACTTATCCAAACTTTGTTGAAGAAGCTTGGACATTAGAAGAAATTCAAAATTTCTGTGATGAATATGGTATAAATGTTACCTTTGTCCCTAAAGAAACAGAAGAATTTACAGAAAATACAATTATCAAACAAGATAGACAACCAGGTGATCCAATTATAAAAGGAGCAAATTTAAAAATTACTTATGCAACTAAGTATCAAGAAGAAAAACCAGATGATACCAAAGATAATAAAGAGAATAAAGATAACAAGGAGTAAATATGCAAGGAACTGTAGTAAAAGTAATTAGTAGTAGCTTTTATGTTGAAGTAAATAAAAATATTTATATCTGTACACAAAGGGGAGTTTTAAAGAAAAATAAAACTCTTCCTTTAGTTGGAGATAAAGTTATAGTTGATTTAAATAAAAAAGTAATAGAAAAAATTCTTCCTAGAATAAATGAAATAATAAGACCACCTGTTGCTAATATTACTAAAGGAATAATTGTTACTAGTTTAAAAAATCCCGATTTTAGTACAAATTTATTAGATAAACTTTTAGTAGAACTTGAAATTAATAAAATAAAACCAGTTATTTGTTTAACTAAAATAGATTTATGTGAAATGAAAGATGATTTAATAAATACCATTGATTATTATAAAAAGATAGGTTATACAGTTTTAGATAATACCAATACTACTTTAATAAAACAAGAATTAAAAGATGAAACAACAGTTTTTATTGGTCAAACAGGAGCTGGTAAATCAACTCTTTTAAATAAGTTATTTCCAAGTTTAAATTTAAAAACCGGGGAAATATCTTTAGCTCTTGGAAGAGGAAGACATACAACTAGAGTAGTTGAAATAATTGAAATAGATGATATGAAAGTTTTGGACACGCCAGGATTTTCTAGTTTATCATTTTTATCTTATAACTTAGAAAGTGTTAAAAATGCCTTTATTGAGTTTAAAAACTTTCCTTGTGTTTATAAAGATTGTAATCATGATAAAGAACCTGAGTGTAATTTAAAAAAAGCTGTAGAAGAAAACTTAGTTTTAAAAAGTAGATATGATAATTATTTAAATTTTAAAAAAGAATTTGAAAGGAAGTAAAATATGAAAATATCAGCCTCATTTTTAGGATGTAAAAAAATTGGTAAAACTTTAAGTGATTTAAATTTGACTGATGTCGATTATATTCATGTTGATGTTATGGATGGAAAGTATGTTAAAGGTAAAACTATGCCTTTTTCAGAACTTTCTACCATTGGTAATTATACAAGAAAAAGATTAGATGTTCATTTTATGGTTTCTAAGCCTTTAAAATTAATTGATTTATATGCCACTTTAAATGTTTTTTGTCTAACTTTTCATCTAGATATATTAGATGATTTAAATTTAATTATTAATAGATGTAGAGACTATGGAATAAAAGTAGGAATTGCTGTTAATCCAAGTCAAGATATTTCTTTAGTTTACAATTACTTAGATAAAATAGATTTAGTCTTAGTAATGGGAGTAAATCCTGGTTTACCTGGACAAAAATTTATAGAAGACACACCTACTAAAATAAATACCTTAAGAAAAGAAATAGAAAAAAGAAAACTAAATACTTTAATAAGTGTAGATGGAGGAGTAAATCTAGAAAATATTGAATATTTACAAAACTGTGATATTCTAGTATCAGGTTCAACAATTACAAATTCTCATGATTATCAGGAAATAATTACCAAATTAAGAAATTAATATTTGCCAAAATAAAAAAAATCTTGTATAATATGCAAGTAAGGAAGTGATTACATGACTTTATTCGAAAGTTTGAAAATGTTTCCTAAAATAGATATTCATATAGATTACTTTGGATCTATTTTAAAAACAACAATCGAAAAATTATCAAATGATTTTTTAAGTGAAGAAATTGAAGATACAATAGATTTTAATAGCTTAAAAGATTATAGTGATTACAAAAGTATTGTAAGTAAAGTCTTAGTTAATTTAAAAAACATTGAAATAGCAACTACTGATCTTATAGAAAAACTAAAAAAAGATAATGTAATGTATGGGGAAATATTTATAAACCTTGATTTATTTAGTAAAAAACTAAAGAAAAAAGATATTATTTTAACTATTTTAAAATCTATTAAAAATAGTAATTTAAATCTTAATTTAGTTCTTGAAATAGAATCTAGAATTACTAAAGAAGAAATGTTTGATGATTTAAATATCTTATATGAATTCTATAATAAAGGTATAAATGGAGTATATTTTAAAAAGAATAAACAAGAAACATTTGATATGTATCAAGCTTTATTTGATAAATTTATTAAAGATGAAATAAATTATATTGTATTATTAGATTCTAAATTAACTAATCAAAATAAAGAAATATATTATAATGCTAAAAGAATTATTTATAATTTATTTGAAGAACCAATTGATAATTTCTTTAATATAATAAAGAACAATGAAATTATTTTAGAATTTCCTATAACTTATCAAGGAACATATCATATATATGATGAACTTAAAAATCATTTTGTTTATAATTTATTTAAAGAAAATGTAATAGTTAGTTTTACAACAATTGATATGACAATTCTAGATACAGATTTGTTAAATGAATATTGTATACTTTTCAATGTATTCCCTTTTAATTTACATGATTTAGTAAATATTAATTTAAATATTTTAAATAAACTTAATGTAAGTTTAGAAATAAAAAATAATTTAATAAGTGATTTTAAAGAAAAAGCTAATGAAATATTAGCTTAGATTTAAAATATATGGAGGTAAAATGAATAATAATTTAAGACTAATTGTCATGGAAAACATCAAAGACTTAGGTAATAAGGTTGATTTGCATTTACAAAAAATGCTGGGAGTTAAGGAAAGTTTAATTATTCCAATTGATGAAGTAAGATTCAATAATGGAGAAGGGAAAATTGTTTTAAAAGAAAGTATTAGAACAAGAGATGTATTTATTTTAACAGATCCTATGAATCATTCAATTACTTATAAAATGTATAATTACTATAATCATAAATCACCTGATGATCATTTTGTTGATGTTATAAGAACTCTTTGTGCTATTCGTAAACAGGCTAATTCAACATCTTTAGTAATGCCATTTTTATATGCATCACGTCAACATAAAAGAGAAGGTAGAGAATCTCTTGATTGTGCTATTTCACTTCAAGAATATATTCATCAAGGAGTAAAAAATATTATTACTTTTGATGTACATGATTCTAATGTTCAAAATGCAATACCATCATCATCATTTGATAACTTCTACCCAACAAATATTTTACTTGAAAAATTTGTTACAACGGAAGACGTTGAAAATGAAAACTTACTAGCAGTTTCACCTGATAATGGAGCTTTAAAAAGAACGAGATTTTATGCTAATATGTTAGGATGTGAACTTGGAGGTCATTTTGAAAAGCATCGTGATTTATATAAAGTAGTAGATGGAAAAAATCCGATTCTAGAACATGAATATATTGGTAAACCAGTAGAAGGAAAAGATATTATCATAGTTGATGATATGATAGCAAGTGGGGAATCTATGTTAGATGTTGCAAGAGAACTTAAAAAAAGAGGAGCAGGAAGAATTTACATGTTCTCAAGCTATGCCATGTTTACAAAAGGTGTATCAGTATTTGAAAAAGCCTATGAAGAAGGATTATTTACCAAAGTATTCGTAACAAATTTATCATATATAGATGAAGAAGCTCTAGATAAACCATGGTTAGAAATAGCCGATTGTTCAGAGTACCTAGCTAAGATTATTTATACTTTCCATATAGGAGGATCAGTATCACCTATTTTAAATGCTAGAAGTAAAGTTCTAGAAGAATTTGCTAAAAAATAAAAATTTCTTAATTTAACTTGACAAATTCTATTGTTTAAACTAAGATATAGATATATTTGTTGTTTAAAGGAGTAGTACTTTGATTTCTTTTAGAGAGTTAGTGGTTGGTGAAAACTAATAGAATAAAAATATGAAGACATTAAACTTTGGCAAAGCGGTTGTGCGTTATAACAAATAAGTTAGATTACTCTAAGAAATAAGGTGGTACCACGAGATTTTCGTCCTTATACTTAGAGTTTTTTTATAGGAGGAAATATGAAAGGTAACATTTATAGAGATATTTATTGTGGAGAGGTTTCAACAGAATATGTTGGAAAATCTTTAAAACTTGCTGGTTGGGTTAATTCAATTCGTAATTTAGGTAGTTTAGTTTTTATTACTTTAAGAGATGAAACAGGAATTGTTCAATTAATAAGTGAAGATGTAGAAAAATATGCAAATATTACAAAGGAAAGTACAGTAACAATTACAGGTGTTGTAAGAAGAAGAACGGATGATATGATTAATCCTAATATGAAAACCGGAGAAGTTGAAGTATTACTTTCTAGTTTAGAAGTATTAGGGGAATGTGTTAATGTCTTACCGTTTGAAATTAGTAAATCAAAGGAAAGTTTAGAAGATACAAGACTAAAATATCGTTATCTTGATTTAAGAAATGAAAGTGTTCATAATAACATTTTATTTCGTAGTAAAGTAATAGATTTTATTAGAACAACAATGAAAAGTATGGATTTTACAGAAATTCAAACTCCAATTGTAACATCATCTAGTCCAGAAGGAGCCAGAGATTTTATTATTCCATCTCGTAAGTTTAAAGGAAAGTTTTATGCTCTTCCTCAAGCTCCTCAAATATTTAAACAGTTATTAATGGTATCAGGTTTTAATAAATATTTTCAAATAGCTCCTTGTTTTCGTGATGAAGATCCAAGAAGTGATAGATTATATGGAGAATTTTATCAATTAGATTTTGAAATGAGCTTTGCAACGGATGAAGATGTTTATAAAGTAGGAGAAAAAGTATTTTATGATATATTTACAACTTTCAGTGATAAAAAAGTAAGTCCATACCCTTTTAGAAGAATTCCTTATAAAGAAGCTATGTTAAAATACGGATCTGATAAACCAGATTTAAGAAATCCTTTAATAATTGAAGATTTAACTGATATTTTGAAAAATTCTGATTTTGCTCCTTTTAAAGATGCAACGATAAGAGCAATTAAAGTAGAAAATCTTGATAAGCCAAATTCTTGGTATAAACAAATGGAAGAATATGTTAAAGGAATAAATGGCGTACTTGGTTATATTAAAATTACTGATGAAGGTTTTAAATCAAGTCTTGATAAATTTTTTACCGAGGAAATTCGTGAACAATTAAAAGAAAAACTTAATTTAAAACCAGGTGATGCAATTTTTATTATTGCTAATAAGGAAAATTGTGATAAGATGATGGGACAACTTCGTATTAAATTAGGTCAAGAATTAGATTTGATTGATAAAAATGTTTATGAATTTTGTATTGTAAATGATTTTCCGTTCTATGAAATGGGAGATGATGGTAATATTGAATTTTCTCATAATCCATTTAGCATGCCTCAAGGAGGACTTGATGCTTTAAATAATAAAAATCCATTTGATATAGTAGCTTATCAATATGACTTTGTATGTAATGGTTATGAAATGGCTTCAGGTGGAGTTCGTAATCATGATCGAGAAATTCTTAAAAAAGCTTTTGAACTTGCTGGTTATAGTGAAGATGTAGTAGTTGCTAAATTTCCAAGTTTATATGAAGCTTTCAAATATGGTGCACCACCTCATGCTGGAATGGCACCTGGCTTGGATAGAATTTTAATGCTTTTAAAAGATGAAGAAAATATAAGAGAAGTAGTACCATTTCCATTAAGTGCAAATGGATCAGATCCTATGATGGGTTGTCCTAATGAAGTATTTGATAGTCAACTTCGTGAAACACATATTAAAATAAGAGATTAAAATGGAAATAATTTACGGAACGACTAATCCTAATAAAATAAAAGAAATGAGTTTACTTCTTAAACCTTTTAATATTAGTATTTTATCTTTAAAAGATATTAATTTTACAAGTGAGATAGAAGAAAATGGCACAACTTTTTCGGAAAACTCTTTAATTAAAGCTAAAAGTATTTTATCATTTTGTAAGTTAAATAATCTTAATTATCCAATTTTAACTGATGATGCTGGAATTTCTATTAAAGCTTTAAACGGAAGACCTGGGGTTAAAACAGCAAGATATGCAGGAGATCATGCTCCTCAAGAAATTGTTTTAAAAAAAATACTTCAAGAATTATCTGGAGTAGACGATAGGGAGGCAACTTTTACTTGCTCTTTAACTTTCATAATAAATGATGAAATAATTCAAGTAGAAGGTAAAAACTTAGGTACCATTGCCTATGATTATAAAACTTTAGGTGGTTTTACTTTTTCTCCTATCTTTATTCCAGATGGGTATCAAGAACCAATGATTAATTTAAAAAATGTTGAAACGCATAGAACTAAAGCTGTTTTAAAATTAATTGAAGAACTTAAAAAAAGAAAAGTTATTTAAATATTTCTAATTACCATTTTAACTTTTCCAATTATACAATTAAAACTTGGTAAAAAATAATTACTATAATTATCTGAAAGATAGCAATAACTATCTTTTTTTTCATATTTTAAAACTCTATATTTACCACTTATATAAACTAAAACTAATTTATTATCAATATTAACTAAAGTCTTTTCAATAATTAAAATATCTTTATTTTTAATACAATAATTAGTTAAACGATTATTATGAGCATGAATTGCAACATATTCTTTTTTATTATCTAAATTAGTAAGTTCTATATAATTATCTTCATCTAAAAAATATACTCTTGTTGTTTTAGAATTAATCTTTAGTAAATAAGTAATTCTTTTAGAACTTTTATTATATTCAAGGAAATGTTTTAGTTCTAAAATCTTTAAATATTTATAAATACTATTATAAGACTTGTAATTAGTCATATTCTTTATATCTAATAAACTAGGATAAATTAAATTATCTTCATAATACTTAATTAATAAATTATAAAATTCTTCTTGCTTTCTTGTTAACATATTCCCTCCAAATAAAAATTATTATAGCATAGATATTTTAAAAATTCACTTAAATTCACCTTTTTTACCCTTTCAAACTTATATAAAATATACCTATTTTTAAAAAAACTCTTAATAAAATAAATCCTAATAACTATTTATATTATATTCGGAGGTTGAAAATGAAGAAAATAAGTTATGTAAGACAAATTGCTGAAAGAGATTGTGGTATTTCTTGCTTATCCTCTATTATTAAATATTATGGAGGCTACGTAAAAAGAGAATATTTAAGAGAAATTACTAATACAACCAGAGAGGGGGTTAGTTTATATTCTTTAAAAGAAGGTTGTACTAAATTAGGAATTGAAGCTAAAGCTATTCAAAGTGATATTAAACCATTAGAAAAAGAAGTTCCTTTTATTGCTCATATTTTAAAAGATAATCTCGGTCATTTTGTTGTTATAAGTAAAATAACTAATAAATATATTACAATTATGGATCCTAGCTGTGGTATTAAAAAAATAGATATTTTAAAGTGGAATGAAATAACAACAAATATTTACTTATTATTAAAACCTGTTAACAAAATATTAAAACAAGAAAATGATAAAAAAATAACTAACATCTTATTCCCTTTACTAAAACAATATAAAGTAATAATAATTTTTCTTTTACTTTTATCACTTATATATACTTTAAGTAATATTCTTATATCATATCAATTTCAATTTTTTCTAGAACTTCTTAATATTAAAAACTTAGAAGCAATTAAATTAATATTTATCTTTTTAATAAGTATTATTTGTTTAAAAGAAATAGCTAATCTTTTTAGAAGTAATTTTCTTAATTACTTTAATCATCTTATTGATAAAACTTTATTAAGAGATGCTTATACTCACATTATTAAACTTCCATATTTATATTTTAAAAATCATACAAAAGGAGATTTTATAACAAGAATACAAGATATTTTTCAAATAAGAGAAGTAATTAGTAAATTATTAATTGCTTGTATAATGGATTTTATTTTAATTATTTTTATTTATCTTGTTTTACTTAAAATAAGTTTAAAACTTAGTTTAATAGTATTTATAACAACACTTTTATATTTAGTAATTATTTATTTTTATAATAAAGTAATAATTAAAAAATTAAAGAATTTAAAAGAAGAAGAAATTAAAGTAAATAATCATTTAATAGAAACTATTACATCTTACGATACAATTAAAAGTATGCAAATAGAGGATAATTTATTAAATAAATTATTAGTTAAATACAGTTTCTTTCAAGATAATAGTTTTAACTTATATAAATCTTTAAATAAAGAAACATTTTTTAAAAATTTAATCTATGGACTTGGTTTATTAATAATAATTTATCTTGGTATTAAAGAAGTATATTATAATAATTTAAGTTTAAATAATTTATTAGTTTTTAATAGTTTATTAATTTACTTTTTTGATCCTTTACAAGATATAAGTTCTTTACAGATTACTTTACAAGAAGCTCATTTATCTTTTTTAAGAATTCAAGAATTATTTAATGTTAAAGAAGAAACTTTAGATACTACTAATAGTATTAATACTTATTTTAAAGGAAATATTAAAATTAATAATTTAATATATTCTTATAATAATATTGATAATACTTTAAAGTGTGATAAGTTAGAAATATTAGCAGGTGAAAAAGTTTTGTTGTATGGTCCAACTGGAAGTGGTAAGTCTACTTTAATGAAGTTGTTAGTAAGATATTTTTCAGGCTATCAAGGATTAATAGAAATAGATGATCGAAATATTCAATTATTGAATTTATTAGATATTAGAAGAAAAATTACTTATGTCTCTCAAGATGAAATTTTATATACCGATACTATTTATAATAATATTGTTTTAGATAATAAAATTTCTTATTCGGAGTATTTAGATATTTTAAAAATAACAGGAGTAGATTTAATTATTAATCGAAGTTTATTAAAAAATGATATGTTAATAGAAAATAATGGTTCTAATTTATCAGGAGGAGAAAAACAAAGAATCTTATTAGCTAGAGCTTTAGTTAAAAAAAGTGATATTTATATTTTTGATGAATCTTTAAGTGCTATTGATATTAAAAATGAAAGATTAATTTTAAAAAATATCTTTAAAAGATTAAAAAATAAAACTATTATTGTAATTAGTCATCGTTTTAATAATAAAGATTTATATCAAAGATATGTACTTATAAATAAAGGAGTTGTATATGACTGTTAATAGTTATGATAGAAATATTTTAAAAAAAGGAATTTTGTATGTATTTTTAATTATTATTACTATTTTAATTATTGTTTTAGAACTTATTAAATTTGAATGTAAAAATACTTATACTTATAAGTTTAAAAAGTATAAAGATAATATTTTAATAGAAGTTAAACTTTCGGATTTAATTAAAATAGAAAGTAGTAATTATTTAGTAATTGATAAGAAAAAATATGATTTTATTATTGTTAATAATTATTTAAATAATAAAACATGTTTATTAGAAATTAAAATTAAGAGTAATATTAAAAAATTTAATTCTTATGAAGTAAGTTTTATAAGAGTTATAGAAATAAGAAAATTTATTGTAAATAGTATGAAAGGAGATAAAAAATGAAATTATTAACTAATGAAGAATTAAAAAAAATTAATGGGGGAGGAGTATCTGGTTTTATTGCTGGTATATTTGCAGTTGGTTCGTTTATAGCATTTTTAGCTGGAGTTTTAGATGGTTATACAAGACCACTTAGATGTAATTAGGAGGTATTTATGGAATTAAGTGTTCAAAAAATGCAAGAAGTAGTAGGAGGAATAACTTTAAGTGGAGCTTTAATATCTGCGTTTAAAGGTTATTACACGGTTTTAAGAGAACTTGGTCAATACTTTGGAAGCGGTATTCGAAGAATTACAACAGGTACTTATTGTCAGGTGAAGTAGTTATGACTTTAAAAATTAAAAATATTTTATTCAGTTATGTTTTGCCAATTACTTGTTCAATTTTAATGATGCCGGTTTTAAAAGTTATGTTTATGTTTCTTTTTCAAGTAGGTAGACAATATGGGACTTTTTTGAGAAATATCTTTGAAATAAGTTGTAATATGGTTTGATTGGTATCTTTATTTTGAAAAAACATATAATATTTTAGAAAAAAATTGTTGAATTGTATATTTGTAAATGATGTGAAACAAAAAAATTGAAAAAATGACTCAAAGGAAATATTGAGTTGTTTTTTGTTTTTTTGTTAG
>CADBSI010000053.1 GCA_902797275.1 uncultured Erysipelotrichaceae bacterium
ACTGAACCATCTGTTGAAATGGATATAAGTTGTTTTGCTTGTCATGGTAAGGGCTGTAGTTTATGTAAAAATACTGGTTGGATTACTGTATCAGGTGCTGGAATTGTGCATCCTAATGTTTTAAGAAATTGTGGTTATGATCCAAATAAATGGACAGGTTTTGCTTTTGGCTTTGGAGCTGAAAGACTTGCTATGCTTAAATATGGTATAAATGATATAAGAACATTTTATAATACTGATTTAAGAGAAGTAGAAGCATTTAAAAGAGGTGAAAAATAATGATAAGTTTAGAATGGTTAGCTGAATATGTTGATATAAATGATATAGAACCAAGAGAATTAGCCGAAAAAATAACCAAGGCTGGGGTTAATGTTGAAAAAGTTATAACTAATCATATTAATAATTTAGTAATAGGAGAAATAATTGAATGTACTGATCATCCAGATAGTGATCACTTACATGTGTTAAAAGTTAATGTAGGTTCTAATATTTTACAAATTGTTTGTGGAGCTCCTAATGTTAAAGTTGGTTTAAAAGTAATAGTTGCTCTTGTAGGAGCTATTTTACCTGGAAACTTTGAAATTAAAAAAGGAAAAATTAGAGGTATTGAATCCAATGGTATGGTTTGTGCCTTATTTGAACTTGGTTTAGAAGAGAAAACTGAAGAAAACTACAACAAAGGAATTCACGAATTACCAAGTGATGCTCCAATAGGCTCTGATCCTATTAAATATATGAATAAAGAAACGACAGTTTTAGAACTTGATATTCATAAACACAGAAATAATGATTGTTTTTATCATATCGGGTTTGCCTATGAAGTAGCATCTATTTTAAATAGAAAAGTTAAACTTCCAAGCCTTACTATTAAAGAAGAAAAGACAAGTGTTCTTGATAAATTAAGTTTAGAAGTTAAAACTAATAAATGTCCTTATTATTTAGCTAAAATGGTAAGTGATGTTGAGATTAAAGAATCTCCTGATTTTATCAAGAAAAGATTAATTGATGCTGGAATGCGACCTATTAATAATGTTGTTGATATTTCAAATTATGTTATGTTAGAATATGGTCAACCTCTTCATTTCTTTGATAAAGATAAATTAGGTGATAAAATCTTAGTTCGTGATGCAGTTGATGGTGAGAAAATTACAACCTTAGATAATAAAGAAAGAATATTAACTCATGATGATATTGTTATTACTAATGGTGTTGAACCTGTTTGTATAGCTGGAGTTATGGGGGGGTTATCAACAGATATTGATAATGATACCAAGAACATTTTAATTGAAAGTGCTATTTTTGATGGAGTAAGTATTCGTAACACTTCAAGTAGATTAAATTTAAAAAGTGAGGCTTCAATTAGATATGGTAAAGGTTTAAACTATGAATATACAAGTGATGCCTTAAATAGAGCCTGTCATCTTCTTCAAGAATATGCAAATGCTAAAGTATTATCAGGAGTAGTAAGTTTTGATAAAGTTGATAAAACTTTAAAAGTTGTAAAATTTATGGCAGATGATGTTAACAAAATGTTAGGCATTAATATAAAAATTAGCGACATGGAACATGAATTTACAAGACTAGGCTTTGCTTATGAATTAAATAAAGATATGTTTACCGTAACAATTCCTAATCGTAGACTTGATATAGAACCAAACGTAAATGATATAGCCGAAGAAATAGGAAGACTTTATGGCTATCATAATCTAGTATCAACTCTTCCTAAAGTTGAAATTAAAAAAGGTGAATATAAGGGAGACTTATTAATGCGTAAAAATGTTTCTAAGCATATGCGTTCACTTGGTTTAAATGAGGTTAAAACTTATACCTTAGTATCACCTGAAATGATGAAAAACTATAATTATGAAAATAAAGAAAATGCTATTTTACCAAACCCAATGAGTTTAGATAAAAGTGTTGTAAGAACTACTTTAATTCCATCTTTAATTAATATTTATGAATATAATAAAGCTAGAAAAGTAAAAGATATTTTAATCTATGAAATTTCTAAAACTTATGATAATTCCTATAAAGAAGATGTAAAATTAACTATGCTTTTAACCGGCGATTATTTAACAAATTCTTGGAATAATAATTCTGTTAAGGTAGATTTCTATTTAGTAAAAGGAATAATTGAAAGTGTTCTAGAATTCTTAGGATTTAAAAATCGTTATAACTTTGAAAAAAATATTATTTCTTTTTTACATGATGGAATATCTGCTAATATCTTACTTGATAGAGAAGCAATCGGAATAATTGGAAGAATTCATCCAAGCATTATTAAAGATGATGTGTATGTAGCTGAGATTTCTTTAACTAAATTAAATAAAGAAACCAAACCAATCAAATACAAAGAATCATCAAAATACCCAAGTATTATAAAAGATGTTGCTTTTGTAGTTGATAAAAGTATTCAGTCAGGAACAATTGTTGATTTAATTAAAAAAAGTGGGGGAAGACTTCTTACAGATATTCAAGTATTTGATGTTTACAAAGGAGAAAACGTTAAAGAAAATGAAAAATCAATTGCTTATACTTTAACATTTATGGATGAGACTAAGACTTTAAGTGATGAAGAAGTAATGCAAGTATTTAATAAAATAATAGAATATACAACAACTAAATTAAATTGTAGTGTACGTGATAACTAGGAGGTTTTATGAAATTAATGAATTTAAAAGGAACAACAGATTTTTTACCAAAAGATCAAATTGTTCGCAATAAAATAATTGATGTTTTAAAACGTAATTTTGAAAAATATGGTTATTTACCAATTGAAACACCTATTTTAAATTACTATGATTTATTAGCTTATAAATATGAAAGTGATGCTGAAATATTAAGTGAAATTTATAAGTTAAAAGATCAAGGTGATAGAAATTTAGGACTTAGATATGATTTAACTGTTCCTTTTTGTAAAGTAATAGGCATGAACAAAGATTTAAAAATGCCTTTTCGTCGCTATGAAATAGGAAGAGTCTTTAGAAATGGACCGGTAAAACTTGGAAGAACCAGAGAATTTTATCAATGTGATATTGATGTTGTAGGAATTGATAATAGATTAATTGAAGCTGAACAAATTTTAATGGCTATTGATACCTATAAAGAATTAGGAATAGATGTAATTGTTAAATACAACAATCGTAAATTAATGTCAGGCTTAATTAAGGAAAGTGGTATTCCAGAAGAAAAAGTTGTATCAACTATAGGAATAATTGATAAGTTAGAAAAAATTACAAGAGAAGAATTAGTTTCTATGTTAAAAGAAATAGATATTCCTGATATTAGTATTCAAAAATTATTAAAATTATTTACTTATTCTAAAAATGAATATAAAAAAATGTTTGAAAATACTACTAATTCTTTAATTAAAGAAGGTTTAACGGAACTTGAAGAATTAGAAAACTATTTACTAGAATTAAATGTTTTAGATAAATGCGTATTTACATCAACACTTGCTAGGGGTTTAACTATTTATACAGGAGTAGTATTTGAGTTTTACGATACTAAACTAAGAATAACTGGTGCCCTTGGAGCCGGAGGAAGATACGATAAGATTATAACTGACTTTATGGATAATGGAGCTTTGTATCCAGCAGTTGGCTTGTCATTCGGGCTTGAACCAATCTATGAAATTCTAAGACATGAAAAAGAAGAAAAGTCTTTAATTGATATTTACTTAGTTCCTCTTGATACTAATATCGAGTGTTTAAAACTTGCAACTACTTTAAGAGAAAATAATATTAAAGTATTAATTGAAATGAATAAGAAAAAAGTAGGTAAATGTTTTGAATATGCTGACAGTGAAAATATTAAATTTATTAGTATAATAGGTAGTAATGAAATCAATTCCCAAGTAATAAAAGTTAAAAATTTAAAGACAAAAGAAGAATTTGAAGTAAAAATAGAAGATTTAACAACTTTTTTACAAAAACATATTGACAATTAGTAAGACTTTATAATATAATTCTATATGTTGTTGCGTTAGTAGCAATAAGAATTATATTTATTGGGGCATTAGCTCAGCTGGGAGAGCGTCACGTTTGCACCGTGAAGGTCAGCGGTTCGATCCCGCTATGCTCCACCATATTGTTTATAAATCCTTGAGAAAGGATTTTTTTGTATTTATTTTTCTATTTTTACTAACTAAAAACAAAAAATTAAAACTTTTTAATTTCATTAAAATATAAGTAATCTAATTTACTAGTAGAAAACATTATTTTTAGTAAACAACAATAAAATCATTTTATTTATAATTTATATTTCTAGGTTTAGAAAAAATACAGAACTTCAAATTTGTATATTTGTAAATGATGTGAAACAAAAAAATTGAAAAAATGACTCAAAGGAAATATTGAGTTGTTTTTTGTTTTTTTGTTAG
>CADBSI010000054.1 GCA_902797275.1 uncultured Erysipelotrichaceae bacterium
CTAACAAAAAAACAAAAAACAACTCAATATTTCCTTTGAGTCATTTTTTCAATTTTTTTGTTTCACATCATTTACAAATATACAAATATTTAAGATCTAAAAAATAACTTCTATTTATTTTTTTATGATTTTGTGATAAAATAATTTTACCAAGGAGGTTTTTATGCAAGTTATATTTTTAAAAGATGTAAAAGGTCAAGGAAAAAAGGGAGAAATTAAAGAAGTAAGTGATGGTTATGCAATTAATTTCTTAATTAAAAAAGGCTTGGCTTTGAAAAAAACTGAAGGTAGTTTAAAAAAATTAAATGAAAGTATTAAAGAATCTAATTTAAAAGATGAACAAAATAGAAATGTTGCTTTAAAACTTAAAAAAGAATTAGAAAATGTTACAATTGATATTCCAGTAAAAGAAAAAAATGGTCGTATGTTTGGAAGTGTTAGTACCAAAACAATTAAAGAAGAACTTGATAAATTAGGTTATAAATTTGATAAAAAACAAATTGAAACTGAAAGTATTAATACTTTAGGTATGCATTTAGTTATAATTAATTTATATAAAGATATTAAAGGAACAGTTAAGATTCATACAATAGGTAATTAATATGTTAAGAAGTGTACCAAATAGTATAGAGGCTGAACAAGCGGTTTTAAGTGCTATGTTTTTGTCTAAAAATGCTTTAGATAAGGCTTTTGAATCAGTTTCTGAAACTGCTTTTTACTATGATAATAATAGAAAAATTTTTAATAGTTTAAAAAGATTATATGATAATAACATACCAATTGATATGACAACTATTACTAATGATCTTAAAGAAAATAATGAATTAGATAGTATCGGAGGAGTTATTTACTTAACTGAAGTATTAAATACCGAGTCAACTGCTGCCAATATTGATTATTATTTAAAAATTATATCAGATGATGCTCTTTTAAGAAGATTAATTGAAGTATCAAATGATATTAATCAAATGGGGTATGATACAACTCAAAGTGTTGGAGATACCTTAGATCTTGCTGAATCTAAAATTTTAAGTATTGTTAAAGATAAAAGATCAACAGAATTTCAAGATATTAAAGATGTTGTTAATAGAGTGCAAAAAAAC
Source organism: uncultured Erysipelotrichaceae bacterium (assembly GCA_902797275.1). GTDB lineage: Bacteria > Bacillota_I > Bacilli_A > RF39 > UBA660 > RUG591. The sequence continues at coordinate 1,104 of CADBSI010000054.1, forward strand.
TTAGAAGTGCTTGCAACTACTAAAGGTGATATTACCGGTATTCCAACAGGTTGGATTGATTTAGATAAAATAACTTCAGGTCTACATGAAAATCAGTTAATAATAATAGGAGCAAGACCAGCTATGGGAAAAACAGCATTTGCTCTTAATTTAGCTACTAATGTTGCTATTTCAACTGGTAAAACTGTTGCTTTATTTAACCTAGAAATGGGATCAGAGCAACTTGCTAATCGTATGTTATCATCTCTTGGTCAAATAGAAGGTTATAAGTTTATGAGTGGTAAACTTAATAATAATGATTATGTTAAATTTAATGAAGCTTTAAGTCAACTTGAAGATACCAATATTTTTATTGATGATACACCTGGTATTACAATAGGTGAAATTAGATCAAAATGTCGTCGCTTAAAAACTAGTGAATCCGGTCTTGATTTAGTAATAATAGATTATTTACAATTAATATCAGGTGGAAAAAATTATGGAGCTAATCGTCAACAAGAAGTATCTGATATCTCTCGTGCTTTAAAAATGCTTGCAATGGAGTTGAATATTCCAGTTATTGCTCTTTGTCAATTATCAAGAACAGTAGAATCACGTGAAGATAAACGACCACTTATGAGTGATTTAAGGGAATCAGGTTCAATTGAACAAGATGCTGATATTGTTGCTTTCTTATATAGAGATGACTATTACAATAAAGCAGCAAGAACTGATAATAATACAAGTTTAAGTGAATTAATAATTGGAAAACATAGAAATGGAACAACAGGAACAATTAATTTATTATTTAAAAGAGATACAAGTACATTTTTAAACTTTACTAAAGAAGAAGGTGAAGTAAGTGAGTAAAAAAAATGTTTTAAGTGTAATAATTGCTTTAATTTTAAGTTTAGGAATTACTATTTTAACTAATTCAGAAAATATATTTAAAAACAAAATACCAACAGAATCTTATCGAGTTTATTTAAAAGGAGAATTAATTGGTTTAATTAAATCAGAAGATGAATTAAATAATTATATAAATGATAAGCAACAAGATATAAAAGAAAAATATGGTGTTAATAAAGTATATATTCCTAATGATATAAATGTTGTTAAAGATATAACTTATGAAAATAATTTAACAAGTGTAAGTAGTGTTTATAATACTATAAGTGAGAAATCTCCTTTTACTATTAAAGGTTATGTTTTTACTATTGATAAAACTAAATCAACAGACTATACAGAAGGAACTGATGAAGATCCAAATGCTACAGTTGAAGATAAGGAAAAGATAATAAAAATAAATGTTCTTAATAAAGAATTATTTAAAAATTCAGTTATGAAAACAGTTTTTTCCTTTGTAACAGAAGAAGAATATGAAAATGTTATTAATGAAACTCAAAATGCTATTATAGATACAGGTGAAATAATTGAAGCTTTATATATAGAAGATTATATTACTAGTAAAGAAGCATATATTCCAGTTAATGAAAAAATATATACAAATGAAGAAGAATTAACCCAAGTTTTATTATTTGGAAGCGATAAGAATATGTCCGTTTATACCGTATCAAAGGAAGATACTTTAGAAAGTGTTGCTGAAGCTAATAAGATGAATGTAAATGAACTTTTAATTGCTAATTCAGCTTTAAGAAGTGAAAACGCTTTACTTTATGAAGGACAACAATTAACAGTTGGAGTGATGAATCCTTTATTTTCTATGGTTGAAGAAAAACATGTTGTTTCTGATCAAACAATTAGTTATAAAACAGAATATGTTTATGATAATACTAAAATGGTTGGAGAACAATATGTTAGAACCCAAGGAAGTAATGGTATTACAAGAGTTACCCAAAAAGTTAAAATTGTTAATGGAGAAACAATAAACGCTTTAATTTCTGGAAGTGAAGAGATAAAACCTGTTGTAAATGAAGTAATAGTAAGAGGTGGTAAAAGACCAACAATTGTTTCAGCTGGTAATTGGGGATGGCCTACTAATATTCCATACATTATAACAAGTAATTATGGTTGGCGTTGGGGAAGACTCCATCGTGGTGTTGATATTTCAGGAACGGGATACGGCTCTCCTATTTATGCTGCTAAACCTGGTGTTGTAGTTGATGTTAGTTATCATAATTCATTTGGATTCTATGTTACAATTAATCATCAAAATGGTTATTATACAAGATATGAACACATGGCTAATTTATCAAGATATGTAAAACCAGGTGATTATGTTAAAATGGGAGATACTATAGGAGATATGGGAAATTCAGGTGCTAGTCAAGGAACTCATTTACACTTTGAAATATGGGATGGGTATCCTTATAGAGCTGGAAGTAATAGTTATAACCCATTATTATTCTACTAATGAAAGCAATTATTTTAGGAAGTGGTTCAAAAGGAAATTCAACTCTTTTAATAACTGATACAAAAAAAATATTAATTGATGTTGGATTTTCTTATCCTAAAACCAAATTAATTTTAGAAAAATATAATTATAAACCAAGTGATATAGATTTTGTTTTAATTACACATAGTCATAAAGATCATATAGCAGGCCTTGCTAGTTTTATTAAAAGAGAAAAAAAATTTGTTTATATTCCAAAAGGTATGTATAAAGAAATAAATAAAATAGTAAATCCTGACTATATAATACCAGTTGTTTCTAAAACTTTTATGATAGATGATTTAAAAATTACTCTTTTACCAACATCTCATGATGCAGTTGCTTCTGTTGGCTTTTTAATTGAAGACTCCAAATCTCTTGTTTATATGACTGATACGGGTTATATTTCGAAAAGTAATTTATCTTTAATGCATGACAAAAATTTATATATTTTAGAAAGTAATCATGATGTAAAAATGTTAATGGAAGGACCATACCCTTATATTTTAAAACAAAGAGTAGTAAGTGATTCTGGCCATTTATCAAATGAAATGACCGGTAATTACTTAAAAGAATTAATTGGAATCGATACTAAAGAAATAGTTCTTGCTCATTTAAGTGAAACAAATAACACCGAAGAATTAGCTTTAAAAACGGTAAATGATATTTTAAATACAGATATAGAAGTTCAAGCCGCAAGACAAGAAAGTGAGTTGGTAGTAAATGTATGATAAAAATAATTTGTATTGGTAAAATAAAAGAAAATTATTTAAAAGAAGCAATTCTTGAATATAAAAAGAGAATAACTAAATATGATAAAATAGAAATATTAGAATTACCAGACTATGACTATGATTTAAAAAAGACATTAGAAACTGAAAGTAATAATATTTTAAAAAACATAAATTTAAAAGATTATAATATTTTACTTGATATAAATAGTAATACTTATACAAGTTTAGAACTTGCCAGTAAAATTGATAAAATTAGAAGTATAAATCATAATATTACTTTTATAATAGGTGGTTCATACGGAGTAGATGAAAGAGTAAAAAATATAGTTCAAGAAAGAATATCTTTTTCTAGTTTAACATTTCCTCATCAATTATTTAGAGTAATATTACTTGAACAAATCTATCGTTCGTTTAAAATAATTAATCATGAAGAATATCATAAATAATATTCTTTTTTATTGCTTTTAAAACTTAAGTTATGTATAATTAAGATGAAAGGTAGGAAATATGAAAAATAATTCAAAAGTTATAATTACTATATTATCGGTATTAGTACTTTGTTTAGCTGGTTTTATTGTTTATGATAAGACTTTAAATAATAATTCAAAAGAAAATACTAATAATTGTCCAAAATGTGAAAACAGTTCTTTAAATACTAATAATTATGGAGAAAAGATTTCTAGTTTTAAAGAAATAAAACTTACTACTGAAAATCAAACAATTAAAATAGGAAATAGACAAATCAAGATAAAAATTGATGATTTAAATGAATTATTTATTAATGACTATGATGAAAAAATTACTGTTTCCAAGGCATATTTAACTGATAAATTTATCTTTTTTACAGGTTTTGGTCAAGATGGTGAAATGATTAGATATTTTTTAAATGAACATTCTAATTTTGGAAATGGATTTAATAATAATGAATATCAAATGCAAGATTTTAAACTCGTTGATGGTTATGTACGTGCAACTGGTCATGTATTCTGTGGTCTAGAGTGCGATGCTACTGATAAGAATTTAGTAATTAAATATATAGATAATACTTTAATTGTTATTCCTGAATAATAAAAAAATGCCTAGGCATTTTTTCTTTTACTCACATAGTTAACAGTATCATCAGCAAGTATTTCCATAGCATCTAAATATTCTTCTTGGTATAAGCCTTTTATTTTTCTTAAAGCCGACAACTCGGTACAACCAAGAATTATTTTTTTACTTCCTTGTTCTTTTAATCTATTAGTTATCTCATAAAACTTATCTAAACTAATATCTTTATTACTTTTAACTCCATCATATATTACTTCTTGAATAGTATCTTGATCTATACTATTTGGTATTACACATTCAATGTCATATTCATTTAATAAATCTTCATATATTTTACTTTTAATAGTACCCTTAGTTGCAAGTAATCCTACTTTTTTAATCTTATTTTTAGCTAAATATTTAACAGTTTCTTCAACAATATTAATAAAATGAATATTAGTTGCATTTTTAATTTCTTTATAAAAGTAAGAAGCAGTATTACAAGGCATTACAATAACAGAACAATTGGCTTTTTCAAGTTTTTTAACCATATCAAGAATTTTATAAACTGGATTATCTTTAGTATTATCTAATATATAACTTGTTCTATCAGGAGTAGTTGGATCATTTATAACAACAAGTTCAATATCTTCGTCATCTATTCTTTCATTTATTAGTTCCATAAACTTAACCGTTGCAAGAGGACCTAATCCTCCAATTATACCTATTTTCATATAATATTCTCCTCATGTAATTCTTGAACTTTATCTAAATTATCTATTATAATTAAATTTGTATTTTCTTTAATAAAATCTTTTATACTTTCATCATCTATATCAATTATTAAATAACTTGTTTTAATACTTTCTAAATATTTAATGTTTTTAAGTATATTTTCTTTTTCTATATCTTTAGTAAGTACTATATTTATAATAATATGTTCTTGATCAGTTTTAGCTTTTGTATTCATTACTATATCATTGAATAACTTAGTAGTTTTATTATAATCATTTCCTATAATACCTAAACTTTTCTTATTATTATTACTATCATCATTATTATTACTATTTACATAATACTTTTTATATTTATTATAATAGTTAAGTGTTCTTAAAGTAAGGAAGTAATATCTTTTAAAACTAAAATCTTTTTTATAAAATAAAATATTTCTTACTTTCTTTTCTTGATAAAGTTTTTTTACTAATTCTTTCAATTTTTCATTTTTTAAATATTTAAATATAACTCCTTTTGGTACAATTGTCCAAAGGTAATCATTTTTTAAATATTCAGTTTCCATGTCTTTATCATAGATAAAATCATCAACTACATATTTAGTTAAATTACAACCTGCAACAGTTGTAAAAGAGGAACTTCTTCCTTGTCTTATATTTATTTCAAACAATTTATAGGTATTTGTTTTCTTATCTAATTTAAAATCAAAGTTAGCATATCCAACATAGTTAATACTTTCTAGAAAATCTTTCATTTTCTTAAATAACTTTTCATCATAAGTTGGAATAATTGCATCATAGTCTCCTATTGATTTAGGAGTTTTTTCTTCTAGTAAAATATTACCAAGAGCCATGAAGGTTACGTGATGACGTCTGTTAACATAACAATTCATTACTCTTAAAGTAGTATCATCACCTTCAATATATTCTTGAACTATTAAATTACCTTTATAACTTGAATTATATATATTATTAATAGTATTATTGTATTCATTTTCATTATAAACAATAAATACTTTCTTTTTACCAGGAAAATCAGTTTTAAAATAAGAAACAGAATCACTTGGTTTAATAATAACTGGATAATTAAAATCAATACTTATGTTTTCTTTATCTATAATTTTAGTTTTTGGATAATCTAAATTATATTTTTCACATGTTTTATAAAACTCTTCTTTTAAAACTAATTTATTCATTAATTCTTCATCAATATAAGGAACTAAGAAATACTTTTCAAGTTCTTTTTTATTTTCTACAATTAGTTTCATATAAGTATCACTACAAGCAATTAATAATAATTTTTTATCTTTGTTGTTTTCATATATTTTTTTTAATTCTTTTAAAAATACTTCTTTTTTTTCTATATCTTTATTTTGATATAAATCAATTATTTTGGTATATCTTGTTTCTAAAAAATCACATTTACCAAGAGCAATACTTCTAATATTATATTGTTCATGAAAAGAAACAGCCATACCATAAACATTTCTATCACTTCCAAGTAAAACTGGAATAAAATCATATTCTTTCATATAAACCTCATATATAGTATAACACAAATATAATAAATAATAAATAAATTAAGTTGACTATTTTTTTTTCTTATTATATACTTTAAATGAAGTTGGTGAATAATGAAACTTAAAAAAATAAATAAAAAAGAATATATAAAATTTACTAAGGATAAAGCTCATTTTTTACAAAGTTATGAATGGGGTGAATTATCTAAAACTAGAAATTTTAAACCATTATATGTAGGATTATATGATAATAATAAATTAGTTGCAACTGCTCTTTTATTAAGAAAAGATTTGTTGTTAGGGTACTCTTATTATTATATACCAAGAGGTTTTACTCTTGATTATAATGATTTTTCTTTAATTAAAGAGTTTACTCTTAGGTTAAAAGAATTTTTAGATAAAAAGGTTATCTTTTTTAGAATAGATCCTGATATTAAACTTCATACTATAGATTTAAATGCTAATAAAACTAATGGCTTAGATAATTATAAATTAGTATCATTTCTTAAAAGTATAGGTTATAAACATAGAAAGTTAACTTATTTTTTTGAAACTATGGAGCCTCGTTTTACCTATAGAATTGATTTAGACAAAAGTGTAGAAGAAATAGATAAGAATTACTCTCAAATGGTTCGTCATCATATTAAAAGAGCAAATAAATATAAAGTTATGGTAGAACTTGGTAATAGAGATTCTATAAAAGAATTTGTAAGATTAATGAAATTAACTGAATCAAGACAAAACTTTTATTCTCATCCAGATAAATTTTATTATGATTTTTATGATATATTTAAAGATAATTTAACTATTCTTTTAGCAAGTGTTAATTTAAATGATATTATTTCATATTTAGATAGTGAAATTAGTAAAAACGATGAAAGAAAAGAAAAACTTCTTCATGAGAAAAATGAATATTTAAAGAAATTTAAACTTAATGAAAAGTATTATGTAAGTGCATATTATATGATTACTTATGGTAATAAAAGTTGGTATTTATATGGTGCTAATGACTTAGATTTTAAAAATACTTGTGCTAATTACAAATTATTTGATTATCAAATTAAAGAGGCTAAAAGATTAGGTTCAACTATTTTTGATGAATTTGGAACAATTGGTAAACCAAATAGTAAAAGTAATTTAGTTGGTTTAAATGAATTTAAGAAAAAATGGGGTGGTGAATATACTGAGTTTATTGGTGAATTTGATTTTGTTTTAAATAAATTTATGTATACTATTTTTAAAATTTTAATTCCAATAAGACATAAAATAATAAGATATAAGTTAAGAAAGAAGGTAAAATAATGGATTTTTTAATTGCAGTACTTGGTGGTGATATGAATACTTATGGTGTTGCCAGAGCATTTTTTAGGAAATATAAAAGAAAACTTATTGTTCTTGGTAAAACACCTTTATACCCAACTAGTCATAGTAAATTAGTAGAACCTTATTATTATGAAGATATATTAACAAGTACTGGCTTAGTTAAGGCTTTAACTAATTTGAATAAACAATATCCAAGTACTAAAATAATATTACTTGGTAATACAGATTATTATGTTGAACATATTATGAATAACCGGGATTTAATTGAAAAAATAAGTAGTAATTATATAATTCCAATGGTTGATATTAAAATGTTTAATAAATTATTTAATAAAGAATCATTTTATTCTTTATGTGAAAAATATAATTTAAACTATCCAAAGTATCAAATATATGATTTTAGTAAAGATAAGTTAGAAAACTATAAAATTAAATTTGATTATCCTATTTTTATAAAACCAGCTGATTCTGTTTTATATTCTAAATATGAATTTGTTGGTAAACAAAAAGGATATAAAATTAATAGTTATTCAGAACTTGTAAAAGTTATATCTTTAATTTCTAATAGTAATTATCCTGGTAAGTTTATATTCCAAGAATATATATATGGTAATGATGAATCAATGTATGTTTTAACTTTTTATGTTTCTAAAGATAACAAAGTTCAAGTTGCAACTTGTGGTAATATTTTAATGCATGATAGAAGTCCAAAATTAATAGGTAATTACTCAGCAATTAAAGAGGCTTATTTAAAAGATTTAAGTTTTGCTTTAAAAGATTTTTTAGAAAGTATAAAGTTTACTGGTATTTGTCATTTTGATATTGAATATGACATTAAAAGAAAAAAATATTATATATTTGAAATGAATATAAGACAAGGAAGAAGTAATTTTTATACTTATGCAAGTGGTGTTAATTTATGTGAATATTTAATAGATGATTACATATATAATAAAGAAAAGGAATTTGAAATTGCAAATAAACCTTTTGTTGTTAGTATTATACCAAAGTGTATGTTAAAATATTGTTTAAATAAGAATAAACAAAAGATTAAAATTAAGAATTTCTATCGTTTTTCTTTATCAAAATATGATATTAATATTGTAAGATATTTATATCAAATGAAATGGGATTATCATATAATTCATGATTATTTAAAGTATAATAAATAGGAGGAATATGGAAAAAATAAATAGTATTATTTGGAGTATTTCAACTGTTATGTTAGTTTTATCTGGTCTTTATTTTGCTTTTAAACTTGATTTTTTACATTTAAAATTAAGAAAATTATTCAAAGTTTTAAAAAAAGGTGATAAAGATTCATCGGGAATATCACCAATATCATCTTTAATGGTATCTCTTGGTGCTTGTATTGGAGTAGGTTCTCTTGCTGGAATTGCTTTATCAATTTATAAAGGTGGGGTAGGAACAATTTTTTGGATATTATTATCTTGTATAATTGTTGCTCCTAATTCTTTAGTTGAAAATACTTTAGCAGTTGTTTATCATGAAAAAAGTGGTAAAGATTATTTAGGAGGACCGGCTTATTATATAAAAAAAGGTTTAGGTAAGAAAAAATTATCTTATTTATATGCAAGTTTAATAATAATAACTTATATTTTTGGCTTTTTAACCATTCAATCTAATACTATTGCTAAGTCTTTAACAACTATTTTTAACATTCCAAATATTATAATTGGAGTAATAGTAGGACTTCTTTCTTTTTTAATTATTTTTAAAGGTATAAAAGGAATTTCTAAGTTTTCTAATATTTTTATTCCTGCTATGAGTCTTATTTATTTATTAATGACTTTGCTTGTTGTTATAAAAAATATTAGTTTATTACCAAGTTTAATTATTAATATAATTACTAGTGCTTTTAATTTTAAAGCTCTTGGTTGGGGAATGTTTTCAGTTATTATAATTGGAGTACAACGAGGAATATTTTCTAATGAAGCAGGTCTTGGAACAGCATCTATTGCTTCAGGTTCTTCCAATACTAAGGATGCTATTAAACAAGGAATGATTTCAACTTTAGGAGTTTACTTTGTTACCTTTGTTGTTTGTCTTGGAACAGCTTTAATTATTTTAACATCTAATTATAATCCTCTTAATTACGTAGATGTAAATGGAATTGAAATTACAAGAGATGCTTTAAGTTATCATTTAGGTATTGTTGGAGATATACTTTTATATATTTGTATAATTGCTTTTTCTTTTTCAACAATTGTTTCAGGTTATTACTATGGAGAATCTAACTTAAAATTTATTTTTAAAAATATTTCTCCTACTTATATATTAGGCTTAAAAATAATTACTTGTTTTTTACTAGTTTTAGGTAGTTTTATAAGTCCAACTTTTTTATGGAATTTAGTAGATATTTTAGCTGGAATACTTGCAATTATAAATATTTATGCTATTTTTTCTTTAAGACGTGATATAATAGAAGAATATTTAGTTTATAAGAGGTTGTTATGATAGGAAATGATTGGGATAATGTATTAGATAGTGAATTTAAAAAAGAATATTTTTATAAATTATTAAAATTTGTTCAATTAGAATATTCTAAACATGAGGTGTATCCACCTAAAAAGGAAGTATTTCGTTGTTTTAGGTATACTCCTTATAAAAATGTTAAAGTGGTAATACTTGGTCAAGATCCATATCATGGTTATGGAGAAGCAGAGGGTTTGTGTTTCTCAGTTCCAGATGGCATTAAAAGACCACCTTCTTTAACTAATATTTTTAAAGAACTTGAAAGTGATGTAGGTTGTAGTATTCCAAAATCTAGTTCTTTAATACCTTGGGCTAAACAAGGAGTGCTTCTTTTAAATACGACTTTAACAGTTATAAAAGATCATGCAAATAGTCATAAAGATATAGGCTGGGGCGTATTTACAGATGAAGTAATTAAAAAATTAAATGAAAAAGCTGAACCTGTTGTTTTCATTCTTTGGGGTAATTTTGCACGCAGTAAAAAGAAATTTATTACTAATTCTAAACACTTAGTAATAGAATCAGCTCATCCATCTCCATTATCAGCTTATAATGGTTTCTTTGGTTCTAAACCTTTTTCTAAAACTAATGAGTTTTTAGTTAAAAATAATTTAAAACCTATTAACTGGCAAATCTAAATTTGCTTTTTTTCTTTAAAAGTGCTATAATACTATCGTTTTGAGTTAAGGCTCAGGAGGGGTTAATATGTTAAAAGTGGTTGAAGTAGCTTGTCCTGCAAAGATAAGTTTATTTTTAAATGTAAATGATTATTCAGATACAAAGAATCAATATGATATGAGAATGATTAATCAAACAATTAATTTATATGATAATATAATTATTCAAGAAAAAAGAGGTCCTGAAAATATTTTAATTAATACATCAATACCTTTAGTTAAAGAAGAAATAGAAAATTATTATAAAATAGTTAAATTATTTTTAGAATACACTAATATTAAAACAGGAACTTTAAAAATAACAGTTAATAAAAATATTCCTTCTTTATCAGGACTAGGAGACACAGAAACAGATATAGCTGGTATTTTAATAGGATTAAATAAGTATTATTGTACTGATTTAACAACAAGAGAATTAATGTTTTTAGGATCATTAATAAATAAAAATGTAGCTTATTTTATTCATGCTGGTTGCTGTAAAATAACTAATTTTGGTGATAAAATCGAAACTTATAAAAATAATCCATATACTAGTTATTTAATAATAAATCCAAATATTAATATTGATTTAGAAAATATGCTTTTAGAATTAAGAACAACAAAATTATTAAGTAAAAATATTCCTAATAATATTGTTCATAATGATTTTTTAAGTGTGATTCCTAGTGATATAAAAAAAATAAGAGAATTTTTAACTAATTATAAATTAGATCATTCTTTATCAGGAATAGGTTCTTCTTATTTCATTGCTTTTCGTGAAAAAGCATTTAATTTTAAAATAAGAACATCTTTAAAAACTGAATTTCCAAATTGTAAGTTTTATAATGTTGAAAATGCACCAGGTCATCGTGTCTTAACAAAATATTTAAATTATAAAAAATAGTATAATAAAAGTAGACAGATAAAAAATAAACTATCTACTTTTTAGTTTTATATACTTTTTCACTATCAGGATTATTTAATTTTTCTAAAGCTTTTTGTTGCATATCAAAACTTATTTTATTTAATCCTTCAAAGTAATATAATCTAAGTTCAAATTTACTATTTCTTAAAACATGAACTTTAGCTTTGTCATAATCAATTGGTTTAAAATTATCTTTACTTATATAATATCTTAAATCTTCTTTTCTAATAGGATCAAAAGATGGTAAATATATATTATGATTACTGATAAATTCGTAGCCTAAAAGAGATGTTAAATAATTGTATTCTTGTAAAGTCATTTCTAAATTTTCTTTAAAACATATTATATTGTTCTCTTTATCTTTTATTTCTATATTAAATTTATTATCTAAATAATATAAACAAATTTGATAATAATTATCTTTGTTAGAAAAGTTATAAATTAGCATATTATATAAAGCTAGAAAATCATAAAATTTAATATTATAATCATTCATAAAAAATTCCTTTCTATTTCTTA
>CADBSI010000055.1 GCA_902797275.1 uncultured Erysipelotrichaceae bacterium
ATTAATATTAAAAATATTTTAAATAAGAATTCAAGGTAATAATTTTGAATTCTTTTCTTAAATATTTAATAATTTCATATAATTTAATATGAAATTACCTAATATTAATCCTAAATTATTTTCTTTTAGTGCTGTTATTGTTGGTTATTTATTAATAGATGATATGACAGCTAATGAACAAAATGCTCTTGGTAATTGGTTAATGTTAACAGCTCAAGTAATCTCAACAAATGCTTTTTATAGACAAGTTCTAGAAGAAAGAGAAATTAATAATGATATGACTAAAGATGATATTATTAAGATGTTAAATAAACTTATTAAAGCTATATTAGAAGGAATAGATAATTTAGATAAATAAAAAAAGAGCTAGGCTCTTAATTACATTTGTATACTTCATCTTCAAAGTAATCGTTTTTAATAATAGCAAGAGTTTTATTCTTAAGTTCATCTGATACTTTATCACTTGTTAAATCTAGTTCTTTAGTTATAGTTATAACATTATCTTTTAAACTAACTTTACAATTTATATAACCATATTCTTCAACTCCATCACATTTATTTTTATAAAAATCAAGTTCTTTATCCATATCATAGTCAAGTAAATAAGTAAAAGTTTCTCTTTCAATTTGATTTAATAATTTAGAACCATCTTCATTAAAATTATAAGTTTTATAAAACCTTTCTTCAATAGCAATTGGACTTGTTTCTCTTAAAGTATTTTCTTCTTCAATTGAAGTAAAGTGGTTTTTTCCATTTCTTTTATCAACTAAATATTTTTTTATATTTTCACTTCTAACACATTCATATTTATTAGTATAATTTATATTATTTGATTTATCATTTAAGGTTTCTTTTGTGCAACCAATAGTTAATAATAAAGAACTTAAAATAATAATTTTTTTATATTTTTTCATATTTCTCCTTAATTTTGCCAGGTTCTATCACCTGATAAACTGCCTGTTTTACCATCTATATCAGCTGTATAATAAGTACCATTACATCTTGCTATAAAAGTATATTTTAAAACCGTAAAAGTGCTACTTAAATCAGCTTGAACAAGTTCACATTCACTTTCTTGAAGTTTAAAATAAGTTAAACCAATTTCTTTGGCTTTATCCTTACTTATACTTGGTTTTTCCATTTCTTCTTTACTTTCTTCTAAAATACTACCAGTTACAGAATCAATTGTTAAATAATATTTAAAGTCATCATTTAAACCAGCAAATTTATAAGTTTTACAGTAAGATCCTTTTATATCGTCATAAATAGCAAGACTGCTTGTTTTAAAATAAACACCTGCTAAATGATTAGTAGCAATTTCTCTGACCTTTGCTTCTCCTATTAATTCTTTATAATCATAAACATAATTATATGGTTTATTTTTATTAAATGTACACCAAGCCCCACTTGTATCCCTAGAAGAGGCTGGGGGAGTAAGACTACTAGAACTAGAACCAGAATTATTATTTTTGTTATTAGTAGTATTATTCTTATTCTTATTTTGTTCTTGTTGTTTCTTTTCTTCTTCTTGTTTTTTAATTTCTTCTTGAACTTTTTCTTTTGCATCTTGAACACTCATATCTTTTACATCTTCTATTTTAAGAGATGTATCTTTAATTATTTCTTCAAGATATGAAGCCTTGCTTTCAGTTAGGTTATACTTACTAGCAATTTCTTTAGAACTTTCAGTTATAGTAGGAATAATTACTTCTCCTTTAATACTTTTACTTTCTAAATATTCACTAATAATAGTTTTCAAGTCATCTGCCTTATAAGTACCATCGACACTTACTAAAATAGTAGTATCATCTTTTAAGTATTCTAAACTAAAAGATTTTTCTAAAATACTTTTAATTACCTCGTTCAAAACCTTACCCTTATAATCATTTATAATAACTTTTTTACCATCTTCATTTAATCCAATTAAGTTTATAACTTTATTTTCCTTATTAAGTTCTATTTTTAAACTAGGATTAATATCTAGAACAATACTAGATGTAATAGTTGTATCTAATTTAATCTTATTATCTTTTTTAGTAAAAACATAAATACAGATAAAAGTAGATAGTAAAATAACTAAAATAAATGATATTAAAAATACTTTCTTTTTCATAAACTCCTCTCTATAATAATTATTATACTTAAATATTAAAAAAAATAAAGAGGTTTTAATTAATTTTTATATATTTAATTTTACTAGTTTTATACAAAAATCTTGATTATTTTTTCTATGAGTTTATTAAAATCATTTTTAATATTTTTAAGATCATATTTCATGAAATAAGTTATTACCTAACTACAATCTTTTATATCATTTTTATATTTTATTAAGAAAGTTTTAATAAGTGAAGATATTTGAAATATCAGATAGGGGAAACAATTATTATTTTTTGATATTTACTAAGATTTATATTAATAATATATTCTTTTAACATATTATATTTTTTACACCATAATAAGTCAGTTGTATTATCAGTTTTTTCTTTAGTAGTTAATCATAAAATATCATATTTGTTATTAGCAATTTCATAAGCAATTTTCTTGGTATAACCCATTCTAGAAAAATAAACAACTAAGGTATTGGAATTTTTATTTATTTTATAATCATTTTCATTTAAGTTTTCTTGGTTATAGAAAACATAAGTCATATAACTAGTTATTAGTTGAATAAAACCAATTATAAAGAAACTAATTAATAAAATATTTCTTGGTAAAATTATAAATTGAATAATAATCCATAACATAAGAGTAAAGCCAAATATAGTTCCAAGAATTATTTCTATTTTTTTATTTTTTAACAAATAATAAAAAGTAATTAGATTAGAAATACCATTTACTATTAATAAAGATACTTTAAAAAAATATAATTTTTAAATAAAATATTAGAAAAAGGTAAAACTTTGAAATAGGGTAGTACTGTATCTATTTTTAAAAGTTTTCCAGTTGGGTTGATAAACATCATAATACTTCCATATAATGCTCCAAGTCCAACAAATAAACACCAAAACATAAGAAATTTTTTAGTTATTTTATATCTATTCATTTAAATTGTCTAAATAATTATATCTAAAAAAAGAAAAATAAACTAGTTATTTTCCTTAATTAAAATTTTTGTTATTAAAATAAATCACTATGAGTGCCTGTTTCAATTAAAACTAATATTAAATTATTATTATTTTTTCTATATACTAAAAGCCAGTCTGGCTCTATATGACACTCTCTACAATTTTCAAATCTTAAATTATTGATTAGTTGGTGATCTTTATATTTAATGTCTAATTCTTCATTGTTTGCTAATTTATTTACTATTTTTGTTAATTTTTCTAAATCCTTATTTCTTTTCTTTATAATTTTTAATTCTTTTTTAAAAGCAGATGTCATTATGATTTCATATTTCATTAATCAATATCTTTTAAAGCCTCTTCAAAGTTTTTATATTTTTTAACTTTAATTTTTCCAGTTTCGATTGCTTCAGCTTCTTTTAAAGCATTAATTAATCGGGCATTAGGCGTTTCCATTGAAGAAACAAAAGGAATACTTTGTTCTCTTACACTTTGAGATAAAAACATATTAAGTGCAACACTTGTATTCATACCTAATTTTTTAAATAACTCATCTGCTTGTTTTTTTAAGTTTTTATCAACTCTGAAACTCATATTTATTGCATTAGACATCTCAGCCATAAAATTCATCTCCAATCTACGAAATTAATATTATCACAAAAATAATATATTGTCAATACATTATTAATATAAAAGCAATATATATTAATACTATAATATTATATGTATAAAAAAGAAAAATAAACTAGTTATTTTCTTTAATTAAACCATTTTCAGTTAATATATATAAATTATCAATGACACTTGTAATATATTTTCTATCATGAGATACACTTATAATTGTACCTGTAAATTCTTTTAAAACTTTTCTTATAATGGGATTTGATAAAGGACTTAGATTTCTTGTTGGTTCATCTAATATGAGTACATTACAATTAGTAAGAACTAATTTTATTAAAAATAATTTGGCTTTACTACCCATACTTAAATTATTAATAGAACCAGTCATTTCATCTTTGGTAAAATGCATATTGCCTAAAAACATTCTTATTTTAGTTATTTCATCTTTACTATAATCAGTTGTTAAAAAATCAATTGGAGTTTTAAAATTATTTAAAATATCATCATAGTTTTGAGGCATGTAGCCAACTTTTAAATCATTTTTATCTTTTAAAATATTATAAACTAATTTAATTAAAGTTGATTTACCACAGCCATTTTTACCAATTATACAAATATGTTTAGGACCAATTATATTTAATTTAATATTTCTAGCAAGTACTTTATCTTGAATTTTTAATTCTTTTAAATCTAAATCAATTATAGTTTTAGTTTTAGGAATAAAAACATTTTCAAAGAAGAACTTAATACTTTCTTCAACATCTGGTATTTTAGTTAATTCCATATTTTCTAATTTCTTTTCTTGACTTTTTAAAGCATGCATTTTAACTTTTAAACCCTTAGCAATAAAAGGATTTTTTCTTGATACAGTGTTTTGTTTATAAGCAACTTTATCCATGATTTTTTGTAATTTTTCTTGTTTTTTTAAAAATTCTCTTTTTTCATTTTTGGCAACACTTGTTTCTTTTTCAATTTTTTTTAATCTTAAATTAACATAAGTATCATAATCTACTTTTAAAATTGTTGTTCTACAATCAGTTTTTTTCATTGTTTGTTCTAAATGTAAAATCATATTAGCTGTTCTTGCTAAAAGAGTTTCATCATGGGATATATAAATAATAGGTTTATTAGTATTATTGATAAAATCTTCTAAAAAGATAAGAGTTTCTAAATCTAAATCATTAGATGGTTCATCTAAAAATAATATATCATATTTTATTATTAAAAGTTTTATAAGACTTATTTTAACTTTCTCTCCACCTGATAAGTTTTTTATTTTCTTATCTAAAATAGTATCATCTAATTTAATTAAATCTAAGTATTTATAAAAATCTGTTATGTTGTCATAATAAGTATTTAAATTTTTAAATAAGTAATCAAATACTTTATAATCTAAATATTTATTATTTATTACTTGTTCTAAATAACCAATTCTATTATTATGTAAGTTAATAGAACCTTCAATATTTGCATATTCACAATTACCAAGTATTGCTTTTAAAAGAGTAGATTTACCATTTCCTTCTTCTCCAATTATAGCAAGTTTATCACCATAATTTAGAGTAAATGATAAGTTTTTTACTAAATATCTGTCATCAATTTTTATATTTAAATCATTTATTTCTAACATATGCCTCCTCTTGGCATATTTAAAGTTATGCCAGACTATTTAACTATTTTTCTCATGTTTTCACCTCCAAAATAAGTAAAATATATTAATAGTATATCATATTATAAATATATTATTGATCAATAAATAGTAAAATAACTTGAAAAGTATTAAAAATAATGATATTCTCTAATTAAGATAGGAGTATAAAATGGAAGAAAAAATAAAAATAGAAAATGAAAATTTAGCTAATTATGTAATGTTTAAATTAGATAAATTAGATAATGAATTTACAGAACAAGAACTAAATCAAATAACAGAAGTAGTTCTTGATTATAATGAAAGTAGAGAAAGTAGTTTTATTTTTATAAAAGAGTTAGAAAAACTTAAAAATTTAAAAAGTATTACTATCAGAAATGGTTATATTTATAATAATGATTATAATATTTTCTTAAATTTAAATAATTTATCAGAGTTTGTATTTGAAAGATGTGAATTTGAAAAAGTAGAATTAATTGCTTCTCTTAAGTTAAAAAGTTTATCTTTAATTAATTGCAAAATAGATAGTTATTCATTTATTAGTGTTTTAAATTTAGAAGAATTAACAATAACAAATGGAAGAATTGAAATGAATCGAATAAATATGTTGAAAAATTTAAAATATTTACAGTTATCTTATTCAAATATAATAGATAATAATTATTTGAATCTTGATAAAATAGAAGAATTATATATAGATAATACTAATATTAATAAGTTTGATTTTTTAAATAAATTTAAAAATTTAAGAATTGTAAGTATTGATAAAAATCAATATTATAATAATAAAGATTTCTTTGATAATTTAAGTAAAAATAACGTTTTAGTTTTAGAAGAAAATATGATAGAATTTGGTGGTGAAGACAATGGAATATAATTATCAACAAAGATTTCGTTTTTTATCTTCTCCTTTTAATATTGAGATAGCAAATAAATTTTGTAGTGAGCATCCCAACGATAAGGTTTTATTTGAAGTAAAAAATACTAAAGGCATGACATCTTCAATGTAAAAACAGTTAAAACCAAATGCAGCAATTAGAGTTGTAGGAGGTTATGATTATAAAAAAATCAATGGAATTAATAGCTTTTATAATGGAAAGCAAGAAAAATTCGTAAAAGAGCTTTGTCATAATTCGGTTATATATTCAAGAAATGAATTAATTAGAATATTAATGGAAATTGAAAAAATAGAAGCTAATATTAATAAGAATTGGTCTAGTATTCAAAAAGTGATATATGTATATGATGTTTTAAAAAGTAAAATAATGTATGATCCAAAGTATGAAAAAAAGTCATATGATGAAACTAGTACTTTAAGAGGATTAATTACTAAACAGAGCGTGTGTGCAGGTTTTGCTTTAATTTTTAAAGAATTTATGGACAGGAATGATATAAAATGTGAATATGTTGTGGGTGGTAGAAATAAAACTGAAATTAGACATGCATGGAATATTATTGAAATAAATCAAAAAAAATACCCTATAGATTTAACTTGGGATAATGCTACTTTTCGTGAGGGAAATACCACAAGTTTTCATTGGCTTGGAACAGATCCAATTGATTTTAGTAGTAGTCATTATCCAGCTTCTTTTGAAGAAACTCAGGATTATCATCATACCTTGTCTAAATTAGATTTGGATTTTGTTAAAAAAGCATATTCAGGAATGAATTTATGGAGAGAAAAGGATTATGCATCAACAACTTATATAGCGACTAGAAAAGATGGAACAAAATATATTATTGCCCAAGTAGGTAGAAATGAATATAATAATCATACCTATTATCGATATTATTATGAAGAATTATCAACAGATGGAAAAAAACAAGCACCTTTAATATTGTATGGTACGATTAATTTAACTTATATAATTTATGGTATAGCTTTTGACAAACCACTTCCAGACGGTGTTTTAGAAGTAGTTGAAAATGTTTACTTTTCAAGAGAAAATATTAAAGATTCATTATCTAAGAAGATACAGTATTTAGGAAACGATGTAAGAAAAGCTAATAAAAAAGATTTTGTATCATCTTATAGAGAAATAGTAAAGCCATATGAAATAGCAAAATTGTTTTCTTACCCAACAAAAGTATTTACTAGAAGTGATGGAAGTATTTTTATTGCTCAAAAAATGTCCTCATCACAAAATGTAGGTGGTATTAATGTTATACGATACGATATCTTTGAAATGATTCATCAAGATGGAAAAAGCATTTTAAAACGAAATGTTGTATATACAGAAAGAGATATTTTTAACGATGAAAGACAGAGTATAAGTGATGAATATTTAAGTCGGGCAAGACTTGATAGAAAAGTTGATGAAGCAGGTGGCTATATAGGTTATTATGATAATGTAGCTAAACTGTTTGCAACGTTTAAAAAAATTGATATAGATTCTGATGTTGTTAGTAGAAGAAAATAGATTTAGATATAAAAAATATCAAATAAATATTTGATAAATATGTACCTAAAATGTACCTAGATAATAAAAATAATAATAAAACCCTTATAAAATAAGGGTTAATTTTTATTTGGTGCGTCAGTTATAGACGTTTGGAAATTCCTATAAAGGTTAATTCCTTAATTACATTATACACTATTTTTCATATTTTAAAAGAATAATATGGTTTTTATATATATTTATTTGTAAAATTGGAATCTTATAATAATTAAACTATCATCTTCTATGTTATAATTAGAACGTAAAGGAGTTTTATATGAAAATTGTAGTTGATTTTATAGTTTTAATTATTTTATATATATTTGTATTTTTGAAGATATGGAAAAAAGAAGGAAAGGATAAACTAGTTATAAAAACACTTATGTATATTTATATTTCATTTGTTTTATTCTTTACTTTAATGCCTATTATAGCATCTTTACCACATATTTTTGATCATTCTTATGTATTCATGAATATGAATCTTTTTAGTGATGTTTTCGGAGGACGTGGCGATTTTGTTAGACAAGTTTTATTAAATGTAATTATGACAATTCCTTTTGGATTTTTATTACCATTAACAAATAAGAAATATAATTTTATTAAAGTAGTATTATATACATTCTTATTTAGTTTATGTATTGAGTTATTACAGCCATTAATAAATGGTGTCAGATCATCTGATATTACTGATTTAGTAACCAATACTTGCGGCGGAATTATTGGTTATATATTTTATTTAATATTTAAACCATTAATACATAAAATATTAAGTATCATAAAATAGTAATATTGCGATGATTAAAGTTGCTGATAAAATTTGTTAATTGTATGGTATAATAGAGTTGTAGGAGGACTTATGAAAAAAAAAAATATTATTTTATGCTTAATAATGCTTATTATATTATTTTCTATTACAGGATGTAGATTTACAAAAAAAGAAAAATCATCCGAGAACAATAAATATGATGGCTATGAATTAGTTACTG
>CADBSI010000056.1 GCA_902797275.1 uncultured Erysipelotrichaceae bacterium
AGTAAAGTAGTTTTACCATGATCAACATGTCCCATTATTGTAATAACAGGAGGACGTGATACTAAATCACTTGGATTATCTACTATTTCATATTTTTCAAAGTTAGCTTTATCAACACTTTCTTCATTTTTTAATTTTTTATTATAATCAAGTAATAACAATTCAACGGTATCAAAACTTAAATTTTGATTAACATTAGCCATGATACCTAAATTTAATAACTTTTTAATAACTTCACTAGCATTTACTTTCAAAAGACCAGCAAGAATACCTGGAGTCATTTTATCATGATAAACTATAACATCATCTTCATCTTTATTAGTCATTAGTTTATTACGATGTTTATAAATTTCTTTTTTATTCTTTTGAAACTTAACTTTAGCATCATTTCTATTATCAACTTTGCTTTTTACTTTTTCTTTTTTTGAACTTACCTCATCTAAATCAATGTCAATTTTACTAACTAAATTATCAACTTTGCTTTCAAGTTCTTCATCAATTTCATAATCAGGATTTTCATTTTCTTTTAAAGAATCTATTTCATTATCAAGTAAAATTATCTCATCATCAGTTAATATGTCATCTTCACTTCCATGTTTAAGATTTAGTTTTTTACATAAATTAATGATTTCATCAACGTTTTTATTTACATCTAATGCATACTCTAAAATACTCATACAAACACCTCTTTCTTTTTTTAATTTTCTTTTATGATTTTTTCGATACTTTCGTAGATACTATCTGGAATAGATGTTTCTAAATGTTTTTCAAGAGCTTTTGTTTTCTTGGCTTTTTCTAAAACTTCTAAATCTTTTTTTATATAAGCTCCTCTTCCATTCATCTTGCCAGTTAAATCTACTGATACTACTCCATCTTTATCTTTTACAATACGAAGTAATTCTCTTTTTTCACATTTTTCATGAGTTATAACACAACTTCGCATTGGAATTTTTTTAACTTTCATAACCTCACCTATTGTAATTTTATGCCAAGTTTACTTGCTTCTTCCTCATTTTTAATATCAAGTTTATATTTGGTTAAACGACTTGCAAGTTTAGCATTAATTCCTTTTTTACCAATAGCAAGTGAGAAATTTTCTTTATCAGCAAAAACCATAGCTTCATTTTTCTTTGGATCGGTTATTAAAACAGTAATATTCTTAGCAGGTGCCATAGCATTTTCTATAAATACTTTAGGATCTTTATCATATTTTACTAAATCGATTTTTTCACCTTTTAATTCTTTAATAATACTAGCAATTCTAACACCTTTTTCGCCAATACAAGCTCCAATTGGATCAAAATTTGGATTTTCTGAGTAAACAGCAACTTTACTTCTAACTCCAGCTTCCCTTGCTACAGCATACATTAAAACATTACCACTTGCAAATTCTGGTATTTCAAGTTCAAATAATCTTTTAACAAAACCATAATGAGTACGACTTAATTTAATAACTAAATTACGTCCTGAATTATCAATTTTAGTAACATAAACCTTGATAGTTGAACCCATTTCAATTTTTTCTCCAGGAATTATTTCTTTTTTAGGAAGTATTCCATTACATTTACCAAGCTCAATATAATAATTATCTGTATCTTCTAAAGCAACAGTTCCAAGAAGCATTTCTCCTTCTTTATCTTCAAAGGCTGATACGATACTATTTCTTTCAGCTTCTCTTATTTTTTGAACAACTACTTGTTTAGCAGTAGATGTTGCAACTCTTGAAAAATCTTCTTTTGGTTTAATTTCAGTATCAATTGTATCTCCTACTTCAAGAGTTTTATTAATCTTTTTAGCATCTGTTAAAGTAATTTCAAGATCTGGATTTACTTCCTTCGTATAAGTATTTCCCTCTTCATCAGTAAGCTCTAAATCATCTGATATAACCGTTAAATAAGAATAAACTTTAATATCTCCTGTTTCTCTATTAATTACTACTTTACTATTACTTTTTCCATAATTCTTTTTAAAAGCTGTAGTTAAAGCTGTTTCCATGGCTTCAAAGACAATTTCCTTGTCAATTCCTTTTTCTTTAACAATATTATCAACTGCTGTTAAAAATTCTTTAGCATTCATTTTCTACACTCCCCTTACTTTTTCCATAAATATCTAATATATAGCTTTCTTCAACTAAGTTGGCATTAGTTATAATTGGATCAATTATTTTAGTAGCACTAACAATCTTATCTAAATCAATAGTATCATTGCTATCTAGGCAAATCCTGAAATATAAATTATTTCCTTCTTTTTCTAAGATAACACTATCAACAAATAAGTTAAGTTCTTCTAAAGATCCATCTAATAAAGTTTTTACTTTATCTTCCATACTCCTCCTTATTAAATTAAAGAGTAGGATCTCTCCCACTCAAACAACATAATTATATCACACTTTTTAAGTAATTCAACCTAAAATACTATTTTTTTAAGAAAAATTAAATAATATGCTTGTATAAAAGTACAAAAACTGTAATTGCTATTATCAAGATGGTAATTAAAATTATTAAAACCACTTTACCTCTTGACTTTTCCTCAAAGATAAATTCCTCTTCAATTTCATTATTTTTTGTTTCTTCTTTAACTTCTTCTTTTTTAGAAATTTCTACTATTTCATTTTTTTCTTTTTCAATTATTTCAGTTTCTTCTTTTATATCTAAAATTTCTTTTTCAAGCTTTTCTTCTTCTAAATCTACTTTCTCTTCAAGTGTAGAAGCTTTTTCATCTATTTTTTCAAGTTCATTATTTAAAGTTTCTAAAATTGGTTCTTCAAGAGGTGGAATAACTGATGTGTTATCATTACTTGGCATTAAATCAGTAAGAAGTAAATCATTTGACTTTTTCTCACTTTCTTTATTTTCGTTAATACTTTCAATTAAGCTATCAATTTCCATATCATCTACTTTAGTATCAATACTTCTCTTTAAATTATCTTGACTAGAATTTTTAATAGCTTCTTCAATTAAAGTATTAATATTATAAATTTTATCTTCATAAGTATAATCAATTACTTTGTTTTCTTTAACTAATTTTAAATCAACAGTTTTTTCATCGTCTTCTTTCATAACATTTTTTAAATTATTTATATCGACATAAACATTATTCATATAAACATCTGTATATAATTCTTGATTTTTATTAGTTCTAGTCTTTAATACTTCACTTGTAGTATCATTTTCATTATATCTATCCATTCTCATAAAATTCTCCAACTTATATCTAAAAAATTAGATATTCCTTATTATCTATACACTTATAACTATATTTTATAATATATTAGTTATTTTTTCAACTATATTTTTTATCATTAGAAAAAGTAGAACATTTTTTAGTTCTACTTTAAGGTAGGCTTATGTTTTTGTTGTGTTATTTTAATTCTTTTTTGATATTTTCTAATTCTTCTTTAGTTATATTAGTAATATCCATGATTTTTAAATCAGTCATATTTTCATTCAATAATTTTTTGACAATAAGTGTTTGAGTTTCTTTTAGTTTCTGTTCGGCTTCAGCCTTAGCTTTAGCTTCACCCTTAGCTTCTCCTTCATGAAAACCAGCAAAATATTTTTCTTGATTACGCATTATTTCTTCTGCTTCTGCTCGCATAAGTTCCTCCACA
>CADBSI010000057.1 GCA_902797275.1 uncultured Erysipelotrichaceae bacterium
AGAAGAAATACTTACTAATAGTAAATTTCAAGAAATAAATAATTTAGTTAAAATTAACCAAGAAACTACTAGTAAAGTAATATATACAACCATGTATGATCTAATTAAAAATTACTATGATACTAAATCATTTTATTTAACCAATATAGATTACAATGATAACTTATTTGCTAAAGGAATAATAAAATTTTCTAATAATAACTATAAAGAATTAGATGAAGATGATGGATTATTTATTAATTATCTATTAAATAACATAGAAACATTTACCTATACTTATAAATGTCAAGAAAATAAATATTTAAATTTAAAAATATTAAAATCAACTAGTAATAATTTAAAAAACAATTTAATAATTACTAATGAAATAAATATTATAAGAAATGAATGTAATTATTCTAATAAACAAATAAATAAAATTATAACTAATTATTTAAAAGATAATTTATTAAAATTTACTAATAAAAATATAAAAATTAATAATACTATAAGAGGTAATTATGAAAATAAATAAAATAGAAGTAAATATAACTTTTTTTATTCTTAGTTTAGCAATATTTCTATTAAATTTTAATCAATTTTCCTTGTATTCTATTTTAATAGGATCTATACTTGCTTATTTATTAATTATGTTAAATGAAAAAACAAATATAACTAATTTTAAATATAGTAAATTTGTTATTATTATAATTAGTTTTCTAATAGAAATTATTTATTTAAATAAATTAACTTATTTTATAAGTAGTAATATTTTAAGAAATTATTCAGGAATTGTTATTAGTTTACTTTTATTAATATCTAGTTTATTATTAATAAAAAAAGGTTATCATACTATTATAAAAGTTGTATTATTATCAAGTTATTTTTTTCTTATAATTATTACTTTAGGAATTATTTTAGGATTATTTTATTTAAAAATAGAAAATTATAACTTTACTATTGTTCCTGATAATTTATTTAATAGTAGTATATTATATGCTTTCTTAATATTTTATATTTATTTACTCACTTTTAAACTAAGTAATGCTAAGTTTAATTTTAAAGCATTTTTAATAAGTACATGTTATCATTTATTTAATTATTTATTTGTTATAGGAATACTTAGTAATACTTTAACTAATTTATATGAGTTTTCTTTTATTGTTATTTATAAAAAAATTAATCTTTTAAACTTTATAGAAAGAATAGAATTTATTTTTAGTCTTAATTATTTATTTTGTTTTTATTACTTTTTTGTTTTTAATTTTTATTACTTAACTAGTAATTTAAAAATAAAAAATGAAAAAAATCAATTAATTATAACTTCTCTCATTTCTATTTCTATTTTTATTATTAGTTTATTAATTACCTAACTAAACATTTAAAGTTTAAAGACTCATAGTATTGTTGTTGGTCTTTTATGGGTTTAGTTATCAAATTCATTTTTAAGTTTTCATGTTTATAAATTTCAAAGTCAATTCCTATAACTTCAGAGTCTTCTAATTTATTATAGGTAATTGTTTGATCGTCTTTAATAGAATCAAATAATTCATTTAATTCCTTATCAGGTTCAGAAACTAATTCTTCATTTTCTTCTTCCTTAATAACTCTTTTTAATACTATCATTAATACATCATCACCTGAATAATTAGCATTAATAGTAAAGTTGTCATTTTTACAAACTAAAGTTGCATTTGGTTTATTATTATCTTCATTAGTAGTTGCATCTTTATCTTTCAAAAAGGTACGTAAAGCTGGGGGTAAAAATAATAAAAACAATAATACTAATATACCAAGATAACAAAGTAGTTTTTTCATAATTCCTCCATTCTCTATATAGAATATCATAAATTTATTTATTTTAAAAGTTTTTTAAAATATATTTTTTAATTATATCTTTATCATTCTGTAAAGTTCCATTTAATATTTCTTTTTCTAAGTTATCATAGATTATATTTAGAAAAGAAGATGGTTCTTTTTTTAATAAATTACATATTTCTAAAGCTGATATATTTATATCACTTCTACACTTTATTGGTAAATCATTATAAGTTTTATTTATTTTAACTTTATCTATTCCCTTATTAATTCCTGCTATGGTATTAACATATAAACCATATTTATATAATATATACGGATTTAAATTATCTTTTTTATTGACAAGATTAATATTTTTAATTAATTCTTTTTCATTTTTAGTAAATGGGTAAACTTTAGAGTTTATCATAGCCCAGATACCAATTAAATCAGAATAATCTTTTACTTTATTTAAATTTTCTAAATCTAATTCTTCTAATAAATCTAATTTTTCTAATAATTTAATTCCTTCCTTGGCGTGAATACTTGCAAATATTTTATCTAGTTCATGTTTTTTTCGGTTATAGGAAATATTTTTTAAATACTTTTTGGTAAGTTTTATAGCGTCTATTAATTCTTCATCTAGGGAAAATTCAAGAATTGTTGCAAATCTTACAGCTCTTAATATTCTAAGGGCATCATCTGTAAATGATTTATAAGGATTATTAATTGTTTTAATTACTTTGTTGGTTAAATCAGTTTTTCCATTTAATAAATCTATAATATTACCATTTTGATCCATACAAATAGCATTTATTGTAAAATCTCTTCTTTTTAAATCCGTTTCTAAATCATCTACATAATGAATGCTTGAAGGATGACGATTATCAAGATAGGCATATTCTTCTCTAAAAGTTGTAACTTCAAATAAAATATTTTTATATATGATGCTAACCGATCCATAACAGTCCTGATCATTCATATTTTTAGGAAATTTAACATTGGTAAAAATATTTTTAAGTTCCTGAGGAGTTGCATTAGTAGTTATATCAATATCATGAGATTGAATTTTCATAATATAATCTCTAACAAAACCACCTACTATATAGGCTTCATAACCAAAACCGTTTATTATTTTTAAAAATTCTAAAGCTATTTCTTTCATCTTTCTCCTAATTTATCTTTTTATAAAAATTTTACACAAAAAAACTAAAAAGTTTTGAACTTTTTAGTTAACAGCTTTTTTTAATTGGCTTCCTACTTTGAAAGTAACTGCATTACGAGCTGGTATTTTAACAGCTGCTCCAGTTTGAGGATTACGTCCTGTACGTCCTTCTCTTCTTGAAACACTAAAAGTTCCAAAACCTAATAATGTAAGTTTTTCTCCTTTTTTTAAAGCCTCAGTAATTGCATCGAAAGTAGCATCAATTGCTCTAGCTGCATCAGCTTTTGTTAAACCAGCATTTGTTGCAACTGCTTCGATTAATTCAGTTTTTTTCATATATGTTCCTCCTTTAATGAATTAAGCATACATATATCATGCTTACATATACAAGTTATCATAAAAACATACTTAAATCAACACTTTTAACGCATTTTTTACTCTTTTGCTATTTTTGTTTACTATCATTTGACTGTTTTACAGTTTTTTTAGAATCTTTTTTTACATATTTTTTCTTCTTATTAGCATCACTATTAGTACTTTTTTTCTTAGTTTTAACACTAGTTTTTTTGGAATTTGTAATTATCTCATCGATTGTTTTATCTTGATTTTTACTAGTATCAACTACTATTTTCATCTTTTCAATTTTAACTACTTCTTTTTGATTTTCTTTTAGTAAATAATACATAATTGTTAAGATTACAACCATTATTAAAGAGATAATAATATTACTTAATAACATATTAACTACAAATATAGGATTATAATCATTTAAAGTAATAATTAGATAAATAGTTGAATTTAAAAATAATGCAGCTACTAAACTTGTAATAACACCTAATAATTCTTTTTGACATTTTTTAAAGTTCTCATATATGTATATTAATAAATAATGGGACATCATGAATGAAAGTAGACTAGCTAAAATATTTAATTCTTTTACTTTAAATAATTCATTTACAGCTGATGCCATATCTGGAATAACTGATTGACTACCTAAACTTATTGTTATTGTATAAGTTATAAGTATAAAAATTTGAATTAATGCAGCAGTTAAAATACTTTCATAAGCACTTTTCTTTCCAGCAATATTATAAATTAATAAGGTACATAAGAAAGTAAAAGGTAGTGTTAAAAAATCAACTGAAATTGTTAAGTCAAAAAAACTAGTTAATTTTAACCCTATTAAATTTGAAATAACTAATAATACTGCTAATAAACTTGTAAAAAAAGTCTTTTTAAAACTTTGTCTCATTTCCACCTCCTATTATATAATCATTATATAATAAACTTTAAGAATAGTAAAGAATTTAAAAAAATATTGTAAAAATTGTTATTATTTGATAAAATTACATATAGAATAGGAAGTGATATGATGGATGCAATTATATTTATTGTATTATTAGTAATAGTTATTTGTTTCTTTCGAAGATTTTCTAATGTAGTTTTCTTTGTTGCTATTTTTGATATTTTTCTAAGAATTTTAACTTTTATTAAATATAATACAGTGAAAGAAATAAAAGTTTTTATAGCTAAATATTTTCCTGAAAATATTCCTGCCATTATAGGAAAATATGCTAAAGGAGATTTGTATACAATATTAGTTTGGGTTTATGTTATATTAATGATAGTTTTCTTATTTTATGTTGTTAGAATATTTATAAGAAGAAAAAAGATTTAAAACACTTCGGTGTTTTTTTTATAAAAAAAAGAACTAGTTATTTAACTAATTCTATAATAGATACTAATGATCCGTCTCCACGTCTTTCATCTACTTTTAAAATTCTTGTATAGCCACCATTTCTATTTGCATAACGAGGAGCTAATTCATTAAATATTTTATTTACACATTCAGTATCATTATGAAGGAATGCTAGTGCTAATCTTCTTGATACTAGATCACCTTTCTTGCCATAAGTAATCATTTTATCAACAAATTTACGTACTTCTTTAGCACGTGTATCGGTAGTTTGAATTCTTTCATTCATGATAACATCTTTAGTTAAATTAGCAAGCATGCTTCTTCTATGTTTGTTATCACGACCTAATTTACGATATGCCATTTTTATCCCTCCTAATCTTCATCATGTAATGATAGACCCATATCTTTGATCTTATCTAATACTTCTTTTAAAGATTTTTTACCTAAATTACGAATTTTAGTAAAATCACTTTGTTTTTTATCTACTAAGTCTTTTAATGTCTTAATATTAGCTCTTTTTAAACAATTGAATGTTCTAACAGAAAAATCTAAATCTTCAATTAAAGTTTCTAATTCTTTAGATTTACTATCTTCAGTTTTTTCAATCATTAAACCAGTTAAATCTGTAATATTTGCAAGATCAACTAGAATATTGAAATGAGAAACTAAAATTTTAGCAGCTATTGCAATAGCTTCTTCAGGTTTAATACTTCCGTTAGTCCATACATTTAAAATTAATTTATCATAATTTTCATTTTGTCCAACACGAGCATTATCAACTTCATATGATACTCTTTCAATTGGTGAATAA
>CADBSI010000058.1 GCA_902797275.1 uncultured Erysipelotrichaceae bacterium
TGTAAAACATATTAACAATAATTTAAGAATTAACATTGCTTTTAGTGAAAGATAAAAGAATGCCTTACTGACATTCTCTAAAAATTAATTACTGACATTTTCAAAAAAATTTGACAGTATTAATTGACATAGTTAGCAAATACAAATCTCGTGCTAGAACTTTAAAAAGACTAAATTTGAATATTTCTAAATATCTTTTCTATATATTATAATTAATTATTAACTTTATGTCTTACTACTTGGGTATCACTAGTAATAGCTTTAAAAGTATAACCATTATTTTTACCATATTTAATAATACTTTTCAAAGCATTAACGGTTGCTACATGACTTGCTGAATCATGCATAAGAACAATATTAGTTTTATTATACGATAATCCTTTTATAACATTATTATATATTTTACTACTATTTCCTCCATCACCACCAGCATCATTAGAGTCAACATTCCAATCAAAATATATATATCCTTGATTAGAAACTTCTTTTGTTAATCTTGACATAATTCCTTTATTATAACGTCTACTAATAGTATTAGAACTTCCTCCTGGAAATCTTATAATTTTACATCTAACACTAATTGTATTATAGACACTATCACTAACCTTAGTTAAATCTTTAAAATAATTAGTTTCACTTGCATAGACATAACTATAATTATGACTAGAAGTATGTAAAGCTATTGTATGACCACTATCATATGCTCTTTTTACATAATTATCACCTTTAATTACAAAAAATGTTGCTTTAACTTTTTCTTCATCTAAAATATCTAAAATTTTATTAGTTAAATAACTAGGTCCATCATCAAATGTTAAATAAATAACACCTTTTGGTCTTTCTTTAACAACAACTATTCTTTTAACTGTAGTTTCATTACCACTATTATCAATTACTTTATATTCAAGAGAATACTCCCCTACTTTACTAGAATCAACATTTCCAGTTATTTCAACTTTACTAATAATATCTCCATCACATTTATCACTAGCTATATAACCTTTTTCTACATATTTATCATTTTTATAAATAACTATATAATTTCCTCCATTTAAGGTAATAATAGGAGCTTCCTTATCTTCAAATATAATATTTCTTATAATTTCTTCTTTATTAGAAGAACTATCTTCAACTTTATAAATAATAGAATTATTATTTTTTATAACATTTACTTTATCAGTAATATCACCATCATAATCATCAGAGGCAATAAAACCCTCTTCTTTATATTCCTTACCAGGACAAACATAAGTTGGATTATTACCAACTAAAGAAATACTAGGTTTAGTATCATCTACTACTTTAATATCAAAATACTTATTATAACGATAAAATAAATATCTAACTTTAACTTCAACTTGATAATTACCAAGAACTTTATTATTTATATTATCACTAACTTTAATATATCTAGTTATATCACCTAAAATATTAGATGCTTTTACTTTATAAGTTATACTACTATTATAATTAATTATAGTTTTATCTATTTTTACTTTAGGTAATAATAAAAAACAGATAAGTAAATTTATTAAAACTAGTAATATTATAGTTATTATTTTTTTATATTTCATATTTATCATCCATTTCTTATAAATTTTTAATCTATATTAAATTAAAAATCTCAAAATAATTGTAGCACTACTGGTAAAAAAATACTATTTCAATATTATATAATTTTAATACTTTACACTTTTTTGTATAGAAAAAAGAAGAAAATTACTCTTCACTTTTTTCTTCTTTAACTAAATTTTCTAAATATTCATATCTATCTTTAGCATTTTCCATATTCATTTCTAATAGTTCTTTATAATCATCTGGATTTATCTTCTTTAAAGTACGATATCTATCTTCTCCAGCAATAAATTCATAGTATTTAGTAAAATCAGCTTTACTATCAAGCATCATGCCTTTTTTAGGATTATATCTAAATAATGGAAAATAACCAGATTCACATGCAAGTTTTTCTTCTTCAATGGAGTTATTCATTCCTTTTAAAATACCATGAGCAATACAAGGTGAATAAGCAATAATGATACTTGGTCCCTCAAATTCAACAGCTTCTTTGAAAGCTTTAATGGCTTGATTCATATTATAACCTAAACTAATTGTTGCTACATAAGCATTTTTATATGTTAAAGCTATCTTAGTTAAATCTTTTTTATTATTATATTTTCCATGGCTGGCAAATTTAGAAACTGATCCTATTTGACTTGATTTACTAGCTTGACCACCAGTATTAGAATAAACCTCGGTATCAAGGACTAAAATATTAACATTGTAGTTATTTGATAAAACATGATCAATTCCAGAGAAACCTATATCATAAGCCCAACCATCTCCACCAACAATAAAGAAAGTTTTATCTTTAATAAAGTTTTTATAAGGCATTAAATCTTTATCTTTTGAAGACATTACATAGTTATATAATTTTAAACTATTTTCTTTAGGACTAGCTAAATATTCATCAAACACTTCAATTTCTTCATCATTTGCATCTTTTATTTTTTCTTTAACAATGTCTTTTATATGTTCTTTTAAAGTTAAATCAGCAACACACATACCAAGACCAAACTCAGCATTATCTTCAAATAAAGAGTTTGCCCATGGAACATTATAAGCCATTGAAGGGTAAGATGCTGAATAAATTGAAGAACAACCTGTTGCATTTGCAACAACTAAGTTAGAACCAAATAACTGGGTCATTAGTTTTAAATAAGGTGTTTCTCCACAACCACTACAAGCACCTGGATACATAAATTTAGGTTTTACAAATTGACTTCCTTTTACACTAAATTTATCTAAAACATCTTTTTCCCCAATATTTTTTTCTAAATATTCAAATCTTTTTTGTTCTTTAGCTGTTAATAATTTTTTTATATCCATAAAACTTAAAGCCTTATTACCCTTTTTACCAGGACAAGAATTTATGCATAAACCGCATCCTGTACAATTAGCAACATTAATAGCAATAGTAAATTTATAGATTTTACTTTTAATCGAAGTATCGATACATCTTTCTCTAACATACTCTGGAGCTGCTTCGTATTCTTCATTTGATAACAAATAAGGTCTAATAACAGCATGAGGGCAAACAAAAGAACACATATTGCAACTTATACAATTATTCTTATCATAACAAGGAGCAACACTTGATGTATATCTTCTTTCAAGAGAACTTGAAATAGGTGGTGTCATTCCATTATAGTTATCAACAAAGGAAGAAACTGGTATTTTATCTCCCATTCTTTTTTGCAAAACTTCAAAAATAGTCATTTCTTCTTTCGTATTATCAGTATTTGGTATTACCCCAGTAATAACTACTTCTTCATAATTATCAATTAATTTAATAGCTTCTAAATTTTTTTCTAAAATATTATTACCTTTATTTTTAAATTTCTTTTCTAAACTACTTTTGATTTCTCCTTCAGCATAATTAAAATCAATTATATGACAAAGTTTAAAAATTAAAGTTTCCATAATTGAACTAATTTTACCAGGAAGACCAACTTCATCGGCTATTTTAGAAGCATTTATTATATAAAATTTAATTTTATTTTTCTTAATTATATCTTTATCTTTATTTGGTAATAACTCAAGTACTTCTTCTTTAGTTCTTTCAGTATTTAAAATAAACATTCCATTTTCTTTTACTTTTGATAACATATCAAATTTACCAATATAACTATCTTTAGTAACAACTAAAGTATTAGCCATTGTAACATAATAAGTTGATCTAATTGGACTATTACCAAATCTTAAATGACTAATAGTTACTCCTCCTGATTTTTTAGAATCATATTCAAAGTAGCCTTGAACAAAAGCTTTACTACCAGTTCCAGTTATCTTAATAATATCTTTAGAAGCTGAAACCATTCCATCAGATCCAAAACCATAAATTAACATTTCATAGTTTTTACTTGGTACTTTAAATTTAGTAGTTTTTAAACTTAAATTAGTAACATCATCAATTATACCAATGGTAAAGTTATTAAATATCTTACCATTACTTAAATAATCATAAATCGTTTTTATATGACTTGGATTAGTATCTTTTCCAGATAAACCATATCTTCCTCCAAATACTTCCATATCAAGTTTATTTTCTTTAACAAAGTTTGAAATATCTAAATATAAAGGAGCATTACTACCATTTTCTTTGGTTCTATCTAAAACAGCAATTTTTTTAACACTTTGAGGTAATACTTTCAATAAATATTTACTTGAAAAAGGTCTATATAAATGTACTTCAATAAGTCCATAATCAAGTCCTTGACTATTTAAATAATCAATTGTTTCTTTAATAGTTTCACAAACACTACCCATAGCAACAATAATAGATTTAGCTGTTGGACTACCATAATAATTAAAAGGCTTATAATTCTTTCCTGTAATATTATTAATTTCTTCCATGTAATCATTTACAATATCTGGTAAGTTATCATAGAATTTGTTTTTAGCCTCAGCATATTGAAAATAAACATCATCCATCTGGCATGTACCAAAGGTATGAGGATTATCTATATTAATTCCGCCATTTCGAAATTTTTGTAATTCTTTTTTATCAATTAATTTAGAAACTTTTTTTAAATCAA
The DNA here is from genome assembly GCA_902797275.1 of uncultured Erysipelotrichaceae bacterium. Taxonomy (GTDB): domain Bacteria; phylum Bacillota_I; class Bacilli_A; order RF39; family UBA660; genus RUG591. The sequence continues at coordinate 4,596 of CADBSI010000058.1, forward strand.
TAAGTTCTACTTTTTGTAGTTCATGACTAGTTCTAAAACCATCAAAGAAATTTAAAAAGGGAACGTGTCCTTTAATAGCAGATAAATGAGCAACACTAGTTAAATCCATAACTTCTTGAGGTGAACTATTAGCAAGAATTGCAAAACCTGTTGATCTTGTAGCATAAACATCTTGATGATCCCCCATAATTGATAAAGCATGAGTTGCTAAACTTCTTGCTGCAACATGCATAACCATTGGTAATCCTTCCCCTGCTATTTTATACATATTAGGTATCATTAAAAGTAAGCCTTGACTGGCTGTATAAGTTGTTGTTAAAACACCTGATAATAAACTACCATGCACCAAACCTATTGCCCCAGCCTCACTTTGCATCTCTACAACTTTAACTTTAGAACCAAAAAAATTAGTTTTATCGCAACTATCCTTATCAACTATTTCAGCCATAGGACTACTAGGTGTAATTGGATAAATACCTGCTAACTCTGTAAAATTATATGAAACATAACTACATGCTTCATTTCCATCCATTATTTTATACATATAACCTCCAAACTATTAAAATTATAACACAAGAGAAAAAAAAATAATAGAAAAGGTCTACTATTTTTTAATTTTTTTTACAAACCAAGGAATTTCTTCTTTATTATTTTTAAATAAATAATCTAAATCATATGTATTAAATAATTCTTCATAATCTTCTTTAGAAACCAAATATTCATAATAAGAAAAAGAATCTAATAATTTAATTTCTTTATTTAAAGCAATTATTTTCTTTTTAAAAATAGTTCTTGCAGTATTAAGAAGTGATCTCATATATAAATACTTATTATCTGAGTTATTTATTCTTTCTTTAAAATTATTTATAAATAATCTTTTATTTTCTAAATTACCAGTTTCAAGAAAAGATAATAGTAATTCTTTTTCTAAATTAGATAAAAGATATTTTTTTCTTTTATTAATCTCAGTTAAAAAATTAATATCTTCAAACATACTAAATATAAAATTTAAACTTAAATAAAGATCTAACCATTTTTTATCATCTTGATACAACATAGAAAAGAATCTTATGTTGCCATATTTATCTATGTAAGTTATCATAATTTTACCATTTTTTTGTTTAGTATTCTCTAAATAAGAAGAATTTTTAATTAAATAAGAAGTTATTTCATTTTCAAATTTTTTTCTTAATTCTAAGCTATTTTTAAATAAAGTTGTATATTTATCTAATTCTTCTAAAGAAGAAAAATTAATTAAATTTAAAATTTTATAACCAGTATTATCTAATACTAAAGAAAGTGATACAACAAATTTTTCCATATTCCTCCAAAAAAAGTAAAGACACTTAATCTTTACTTATAATTTTTATCTTGTTTTTTTTAAAACTTTTTCTTTTGTTAAATCATAAGTTTCTCTTGCTATCATTATTTCTTCATTTGTTGGAATTACATAAACTGGTATACTTGAATCCCTCGTTGAAATAATTCCTTGTTTTACATCTTTAAATCCAGCAATTTTATTATTTTCTTCTTCAGAAACTTTGATATTTAAAAGTCTTAATTTTTCTATTACTTTAAAACGATAGTAAGCTGCATTTTCTCCAATACCTGCAGTAAAGACGATTGCATCTACCCTACCATCTAATTCACGAACATATTGCCAAATATAATTTGCAGCACTTTCAGTTATCATTTCTATAGCAAGTTTAGCTTTGATATCACCATTTTTAGCATTTTCTTCAACATCACGCCAATCAGAAAAACCAGCCATACCAACTAAACCACTTTTTTTGTTTAAATCATCCATGATTTCTTCAATATTCTTACCGCTTCTTCTAGCAACATATTCAATGATACTTGGATCAACTGAACCACTTCTTGTACACATCATAAGTCCTGCTAATGGTGTTAAGCCCATAGTTGTATCATAACTTTTACCATTTTTAATAGCTGCTATACTAGCACCTGATCCGATATGACAACTAATAATATTTACTTCTCTTTTACCAAGAATATTTTGCATAGTTTCAGTTATATATCTATGACTTGTACCATGGAAACCATATTTTCTTACTTTATACTCATCATACCACTCATCTGGTACAGGATAGCAATAATTAATTGATGGAATAGTTTGATGAAAAGCAGTATCAAAAGTTGCTACTTGAATAGCATCTGGTAAAGCTTTTTTCCCACCTTCAATTCCAAGTAATTCTCCTGGATGATGAAGTGGACCTAAACAAGTATAATCTTTTATATCATTTAATACTTCATCATTAATAATAACAGAAGATTTATATTTAGAAGTTCCATGTAAAACACGATTTCCAATAGCTCCTATTTCATTTAAATTATTAATTGCTTTTACTTCTAATAATTTATTTATCATTAAATTAAAAGCCTCTGAATGATTAGCTATTTTTAACTCACCACTCATTTTTTGACTATTTTTAGTTAATTTCCATTCAGATAAACCAAGACCAATTCTTCCTACTAGACCATTTGCAATTATTGTTTCTTCTGGCATTTTTACTAAGCTAAACTTCAAAGAAGAAGAACCAGCATTAACAACTAAAATTTTATAATTTTCTAATTCCGTATTTTTATTCATAAAATTCCCCCCAAACTTTTTTACGCCCATATTATAGCACATTTGTAAATATGTGTCAAACGTTTTTCAAAACAGTTAAATTTAATTTTGATTTCATTTTATTTTTTTATAAACAAAAAGAAGCTATTTTGCCTCTTCTTGAGCTCTAATTTCCCTTATTACCGTTATTTTAATTGTACCTGGATATTGCATTTCTTTTTCAATTTTTTCTTTTACATCACGAGCTATTTTATAACTAGTTAAGTCATCAACTTCATCTGGTTTTACAATAACTCTTAATTCACGTCCAGCTTGAACAGCAAAAGTTTTTTCAATTCCTGGAATATCAACAGTTACTTTTTCAAGTTGTTCTAAACGTTTTAAATAATTTTCTAAAGAGTCATTTCTAGCACCTGGACGAGAAGCTGATAATGAATCACAAATAGCAACTATTGTTGAAATTAAGAAGTTAGGTTCTGTATCACCATGGTGTGATGCAATAGCATTAATTACTTCTTTTGGTTCGTGATACTTTTTAGCAAGATCAACTCCAATTTCAACATGACTTCCTTCCATTTCATGATCAATAGCTTTTCCAATATCATGTAAAAGTCCAGCTCTTTTAGCAAGGTTTACATTTTCTCCAAGTTCTCCTGCTAGAGTACCTGAAAGTTCAGCTACTTCTATTGAATGACTTAAAGCATTTTGACCATAACTTGTTCGAAAATGAAGCTTACCAACTATTTCAACTAGCTTTGGATCCATTTTAGTTAATCCTAAACGAAATAAGGCATTTTCTCCGTATTCGATTATTTTTTGATTAATATCTTTACAAGTTTTATCATATAATTCTTCTATTCTTGTTGGATGAATTCTTCCATCTTTAATAAGCGTTTCCAATGTTATTCTAGCAATTTCTCTTCGTAAAGGATCAAAACTTGATAGTACTACTGCTTCTGGAGTATCATCAATTATTAAATCAACTCCCGTTATAGCTTCAATTGTTCTTATATTTCTTCCTTCTCTACCAATAATTCTTCCTTTCATTTCATCATTTGGTAAAGAAACAACTGTAACTGTTTGCTCTTCACTAACATCAGCTGCATATCTTTGCATAGCTAAAACTAACATTTCTCTTGCTTTTTTATCACATTCTAGCTTAGCATCATTTTCTCTTTCTTTAATATAATTAGCAATTTCAAGCGATAAAGACTCTTTAACTTTTTCCATAACTAAAGTCTTAGCTTCTTCTCTTGATATTCCTGATAAATCTTGTAAAATTTTAATTTGTTCGTTTTTAATTTCTTCAACTTTTGTTTGTTCTTCTAAAATAGCTGCTTGTTTATTAGCAATTTTATTTTCACGTTCATCTAAAGCTTCTTCTCTTTTTTGAAATAAAAGATCACGTTTATCCATATTACTTTCTCTTTGAGATAAACGATTTTCAGATTCTTTTAATTCTTGTTTTTTCTCCTTTATTTCTCGATCAGTTTCAATTTTTAACTTATGCATTTCTTCTTTAGCTTCTAAAATAGAATCTCTTTTCATTTTATCTGCTTCTTTTCTAGCATTTTCAGTTATTGATTCTTTCTTCTTTTGAAGTGAATTACCTCTAATATTATAAACAATTATAGTACCTATTAAACCTACAACTATTCCTCCAAGGACATACAAAATGTTAATTAAAATATTATCCATTTTTAATTCCTTCCTAGTATTTTTCTAAATAGCAATCCCCGAATACCTACGGTTTGGACTATGTCTTAAATTAAAATAAATATAAATTAATAAAATAAGCAAATAGCAATAATTAATTAAAACTCAGTATCTATAATAAATATGTAATATAGCTAAGTATAAAAAACTAAAACTATTTTAATCTATATAAAAAAACATAAATATAAAACATAACATCTAAATTAATTTTAAAGTTTTTTTTTAGTTATGTCAATACAATTTTACTGTGATAACTAAATTAATATAAAACACATAAGGTTTTATTACTTAATAAATATAATATTTTGACGTAAAATAATTAATTTAACTTTTTTTAGTAGAAAAAAATAAAAATATATAGTATAATTTAATGGTGATGTTATGAATTACCCAAATGGAATTAAAAAGAAAACAATTGAAAAAAATGTTATATATAAAAATCGAGGAATGAATTTAGAAAGTGATTTAAATCTAACTAATTCCTATTATATAGAAAATAATATTGCTTTTATTTATAAAAAACCTACTCCAATTAAAGTAGTAAAAGCAAGTTATAACGAGTCTGGTAATAGAGTTATTAAAGAAGCTTACTATAGTGAGCCATCTACTACTGATTATAATGGTATATATAAAGGTCATTATATTGACTTTGAAGCCAAAGAAACAAAAAATATAAAAGGATTTCCAATAAGTAATATTCATCCTCATCAAATAAAACATTTAAGAAATATTTTAAGTCAAAATGGAATTTGTTTTTTAATTATTAGATTTACTAATTTAGAAGAGACTTATTTATTAAAAGCAATTGATTTTTTAAATTATATTGATAATATTAAAAAAAGTTATGTTTCTATTGAATATATAAAAGAAAAAGGTTATTTAATTAAAGAAAAATTATTAAAAAGAATAGATTATTTAGAAATAATTGACAATATGGAGGTATTATGAAAAAAAATATACAAAAGAAAAAAAATATAAAAGGAAAAATAAAATTAAGTAAATTAACTATTATTATTTTAGGAGTAATTTTACTTATTGCTATTATTTTTTATTTCCTATATGGCTTAAGAACAGCTTTAATTACTTCTTTAGGTTTAATAATTATTATTGGTTTTGCAAGACTTTTAGATGCAACAAAGAAGAAAAATAAACAAAGAAAGATTTTAAAAACTATTTTAATTATATTTTTAGTATTTGCAATTATCGGAGTTATTTCAGCTGGAGCATTCTTTATCTATATTGCAAGAAGTGCTAGTGGTAAATTTGATCCTGAAAAATTAAAATATAAAGAATCAACTATTTTATATGATAGTGATGGTAATGAATTTGCTAAACTTGGTAAACAAAAAAGAGAAAATGTTGAATATGATGATGTTGCTGAAGTATTTATTGATGCTTTAATTGCAACAGAAGATTCAAGGTTTTTCCAACATAATGGTGTTGATATTGCTAGATTCTCTAAAGCTGCTATTAAACAGTTATTAGGTCAAGATGATGCTGGAGGTGGTTCTACTATCTCAATGCAAGTTATTAAAAATAATTTTACTGATACAACTAGTACAGGTATTAAAGGTATTATTAGAAAATTTACTGATATTTATTTAGCTGTTTTTAAACTTGAAAAAAATTATACTAAAGAACAAATAATTGAATTTTATATAAATAACCATAACTTAGGAGATGCTTGGGGAGTTGAAGAAGCAAGTCAAACTTATTTTGGTAAATCTTCAAGTGAACTTAATTTAGCTGAGGCTTCTCTTCTTGCTGGAATGTATCAAGCTCCTGGATCTTATAATCCATATAAATACCCAGAAAGAGCTGAAAAACGTCGTAAAACAGTTTTAAATTTAATGGTAAGACATGGTTATATTACTAAAGAAGAATCTGATATGGCAAATAGTATTCCTGTTTCTTCCTTACTTACTTATAAAAGTTTAAATCAAAGTGCTTATCAAGGTTATATTGATACATTACTTGATGAAATTGAAGAAAAATATGGTTTAGATCCTAATAAAACTTCTATGTTAATCTATACTAATATGAATAGAAAAAAACAAGATGGAATAAACGATATAATAGCTGGTAAATCTTATAAATGGATAGATGATTATGTTCAAGCTGGTGCTGTTGTACTTGACTCTCAAACAGGTAAAGTTGAAGCAATTCTTGCAAGTAGAAGTACTGATCAAAAAGTATATAACTTTGCAACCGATATAAAAAGACAAATTGGTTCAACTGCTAAACCTCTATTTGATTATGGTCCTGGTATTGAATATAATAATTGGTCTACCTATACTTTATTTGATGATTCCTATTACACTTATACAGGTGGTAAAGAAATAACTAACTGGGATAGCCAACATAAAGGTTTAATCACTTTAAGATATGCCCTATCCGATTCTAGAAACGTTCCCGCTTTAAAAGCTTTTCAACAAGTTGATAAGAAAAAAATAATTGAATTAGTAACAAGTGTTGGAATTACTCCAGAAATAAGTGGTAATACTATTCATGAAGCTCATGCAATTGGTTCATTTAATGGAGCAAATCCTATGCAAATGGCTGGAGCCTATCAAATATTTTCAAACGGTGGTAAATATACAGAACCATATTTAGTTTCTAAAATTGTTATCAGATCAACCGGTGAAACCATTGAAAACTCAAATGAAACTAAACAAATAATAAGTGATTCCACCGCTTATATGATAACTGATGTTTTAAAAGATGTCGCTGCTAAAGAATGGCGTATGCGTAGTGCTGTTTATAAAATAACTGATAACTTTGCCGCTAAAACTGGTACTACTAACTTCCCTGCTAATACTTGGAAAAATTACCCAGGATTACCAAGTGATGCCATTAGTGATGCTTGGGTTATGGGTTATACTAATAAAACTGTAATTGCCATGTGGTATGGCTATAAATCACTTGATAAAGAACATCCTGAACGTGCCCTACATTGGAATCCAGCAACAGTTCAAAGAGCTATCCTATTTAATGCTTTAGCAAATGCTGGTTTTAATCATGATGGATCTGATTTTGAAATGCCATCAAGTGTTGTGAAAATTGGAGTTGAAAGAGGTTCTAATCCACCACTTCTAGCTAGTACTAATACTCCAAGCGATCAAATAGTTTATGAATTATTTAAAAAAGGAACAGAACCTACTGAATATTCAACTAAATATTCTAAATTAGAAAATCCAACTAATTTCAGTGTTAACTATAAAAATAAAAAAGTATATCTTTCTTGGAACAAAGTAAGTGATCCTGGTTATATAACTGATGGAGTATTCGGTTATTATATTTACTTCAATAATAAAGAAATAGCTTTCACAACTAAAACAAGTTATACAGTCGATGATTTAGATGACTATAAAGGAACTTATACTTTAAAAGCAGGTTATAAAGGAACATCTAATAGTATGTCATCAGGAGTAAGTAGAACCTTACAAAGTACTAATTCCTATGAATTAACTTTAAAAAGTAAAAATACTACTTATCTAAATATAGGTGATACAATTAATGCTAATTTATATGATGGAAGCCTAGTTGTTTTAAAAGAAAACGGTAAAGCTTTAGATAAAGATTTAACAAGTTATTTAACTATTAAAATATTAAATAGTAGTATGGAAGAAGTTTCAACTTTATCAAGTGAAAATGCTGAGACTTATACAGTTAGTTATACAATTGATTATAATGGTTATATTAGTAGTGTTTCTAATAAAATAGTTATTAAAGAATAAATATAAAATAAAAACTTCTGTGAAAATTCACAGGAGTTTTATTTTTACCAATATTTTTTACTAATAATATTTAACTTGTAATACTTATTTCATTAATCAAAAGTTATATTTTTAATTCTTCCTTCTTTTAAATCATTCATGATAATTGTATAAATTCTTTCCCTATCAAGTTCCATTCCTTTTTTATAAGAATTAGTACTTCTACCAATTAAGTTAAATATATCTTCATTTTCATAACTTGTTAATTTAATATTATATCTATTTTCTAAAATACTTGGATACTTATTTTTTAAAGTAGTAATTATATAATTAGAAATTTCTTCCTTATTTAAAATATTTTCATTTATTGAAGCCAAACTTGCTAGATTAAAACCTACTTCTTTACTAGTAATTTTAGGATATAAAATACCCGGAGTATCTAAAAGTTCAATTGTATTACTAATTTTTATCCAAGTAAGACTCTTAGTAATTCCAGCCTTATTACCAGTTATTTGAACATTTTTTCCTCTTATACGATTAATTAATGTACTCTTTCCTACATTAGGAGCCCCTACTACTAAAGCTCTAAAGGTACGAGGTTTTAAGCCTTTTTTAACTCTTTGATCATTTAAAGGCTTTAAAATAGTATTGGTCATTTTAATTAAGTTATTAATATCTTGTTTATTAGATGACTTTAAATCAAAGGTTAAAATATGTTCCTCGGGTAGTTTTTTTAAAATTTCATCAGTTCTTGTTTGATCACATAAATCATATTTAGTAACAATTATGATTTTTTCTTTATTTTTAGTAAATTCATCAAGTGGTATTCTAGATGATAGAGGCATTCTAGCATCTATTATTTCATAGACAATGTCAATAAAATCTAATTTTTCTTTAATTTCTTTTTTGGCTTTAGCCATATGACCTGGGTACCAATTGATACCCGTTGATGGTAAACTTTTTGTATCTTCGTTCATTTTTTTATTTTTTCTCATTTCTCTTTTTTGGTACATGTCCATTATTTATCACTTCTTTCTATTTTATTTTACCTTAATTAATATTACAATACCACTCTAATCATAAACGCTAATATAATTGATATAACTAAACTATAAATAGTATTTTTAGGATTCACATATAACACAATGACTGTTCCTATAAAAATCAATAAATCAATTATACTTTTCAAATCAAAATACCATATTCCAATGTGAAATGACGATATAAACATTACTGAAAGAATTAGACTACTTATTATCATCGATATTTTGTTTTTACCTTTAGCATACCAACAGGCATAGGCTAGTAACGGTGAAATTAATGTAAATCCATACCATATCATCATATACCTCATCGGATTAAATCCACAAAAGAGTATTGTATATAAATGATAACTAACTGTCATTCCTAAAAAGAAACATAATACATTGATACTTGCCCTTTTTGGAGTTTTACTAAAAACAGATATTGTTAAAGCAATAAATAACCATATTCCAAACAAAGAAAACACATTGCGAAGCTCCAACATTCCTAAAATATGTTGCCACCACACAGAATCATCAATACTTAAATTATCTAGCCATTTCGAGAATATTCCTAGTATCATTCCAAATAGAAATATCAAAAAAGTATTTATTATTTTATTTTGCATTTTTATACTTTTATTCATAATTCTTATTTTTTTAAAATCTTTTTCCATTATTTTTCCTCACAAATTACTATTTTATTTTGTTTTATCAAGTTTCTTTTACTCTTTTATTTCTATTTTTTTTCTTTCTCTTTCAAGTTCTTTTAAACTCTTTTTAGGTGTTGGCATTTCTTCCGGCATCATTCCACCAATATCTGCAATTGCCTTTCTAACTTTTTTTCCTACCTCATAATGTACATCTTTTGCTTCCTTTTCACCTTGTACATTATCTTTTAAAAGTTTTTGTTTCGTTTGATTTATTCTAAATAAATTAGCAACTAATTCATCTTCATTCATATTATCTAAAATATCTTCTCTATATCGTAATTTTTTTCTTTTAAATATATCATCAGCAGTTTCACCATTATAAAGTCCTTTATATCCTGCATTGTGAAACTCAGCCATATTTTTAACGCCTGCAGATGAGGCAACTTTTTGTAAAGTATAATTGCCTTGTTTAGTTAATTTTCTTTGATAAAATCTTTTTTCATCATCTGATAAGGAATCATATTCTTGTTCTGTTATTTCCTGTTTTCTTGTTTGAATTGCAAAATAGGTTTGTCCCAATGCAACAACTTCTTTACTTGGATCAGCATTTTGAACTATTAAATAACATATGTACCTTGATAATTTATAATCTTTAATAAATTCTTCTTTGCCTTTTCCAGTTTTTATTGGCTTGTTGACTTCAACAACCCAATCTTCTTTATCTGAAACACTATTTTTGGCGGATAATACAGCTTTATCTATTACTTTTTGAAAGTTTCTCCAGTCTTTGTATTCTAAAACTTTTTGTAAATCTCGAGCAAGCCAATATTCATCTCCATACTCATCAATATTTTTTATATTCTCAAAAATACTATTATTATAATTTTCTTTGTCACCAATTTTCTTCATTTATTACCTCCTGTTCAATTAAATATATATTTTATTTATAAAAGTTTTCCATAAATCGTAATTACCTTCATTTTTTAATAATTTTATTCTTTTTTTAGTCATAAAATGTAAAAAGAAATGAAGAAAAAAGTCTTTATTTACAAGGGTTTGTTAGTGGTTTTCCATAAGTCGGTTTATACCAGTTAATCGAAGTTTTAGAAAAACTCTCTTGATTTTCTTTATTCATTATTTTTAATACTTACTTTATTCTTTAATTCATCAGAACCAATATTGCTTCTACATTCATTTTCATAATAAATATCATCCCCTAAA
>CADBSI010000059.1 GCA_902797275.1 uncultured Erysipelotrichaceae bacterium
AACCCATTACATGGAAGAAGTAGAAATATTATGTGATCGAATTATTATTTTAGATAAAGGAAAAATACTTGCTGAGGGTACAAGTGATGAATTAAAAAAATTAACTAAAATTGAAGAGAAAATAACTATTGAATTTGATAAAATAAATAATAATATTATAAATGATTTAAAAAATATTAAAAATGTCTATGACTTAAATACTAATTTAAATACAGTTATTTTAACTTATCAAAAAGGTGAAAACAATATAGAAGAATTAATTGATTATTTAAAAACTAATAAAATTAAATATAATAGAATATTTGCTGAACGTCCTACTTTAAATGATGTTTTCTTAGAACTAACAGGAAAGGAATTAAGAGACTAATGTTTTTACATAATTTTAAGTATTCTTTAAAAATTTTAATAAGAAATAAAGCACTTCTATTCTGGACTTTTCTTTTTCCTTTGGTTCTTGGATTATTCTTTAAAATGGCTTTTTCTAATATTGAAAAACAAGAAACTTTTAAAGTAATAGATATTGCTATTATTGATAACGATGCATTTAGAAATGATTTAGTTTATAAAGAAGTTTTTAAAGATTTAGGAAATAAAAATAGTAATAATTATATGTTTAATATTAAGTATTTAAATGAATTAGATGCCAGAAAATTATTAAGTGAGAAAAAAATATCAGCATATATTGATTTTAATAAAGAAGATTTAGTTGTTAATCAAAGTGGAGTAAATGAAACAATTGTTTTAAATGTTATTAATAAAATAAATACAAATAAAAAAATAATAAATGATTTAATACAAGAAAATAATTATTTAGAAATAAATAATTTACTTACAAGTGATATTAAATTAGAAGATGAATCTAGTAATAATTTAAGTTATACTATGATAGAATATTATACTTTAATTGCTATGTCAGCCTTGTATGGAGCTTTGATTTCTATGACAATTATTAATTATAAATTACCTAAGATAAAACCATCTGGTTATTTAGTAAGTGTTTCACCTATTAAAAAATCTATTATGATTATAGGAGATTTACTTGCTAGTTTATTAATTCAATTACTAGGAATAGGAATACTTTTAATATTCTTAGTCTTAGTTATTAAAGTTGACTTTGGTAGTAATACTTTAAAAGTATTAGAGTTATCTTTTGTTTCATCAATTGCAGGGTTATCTTTTGGTTTATTTATCGGATCATGCTTAAATACTAATGAAAATGCTAAAACAGGTATTTTAATTGCAATTACAATGATTTTTTGCTTCTTATCGGGAATGATGGGTATTACCATGAAATATGTAATAGATAAAAATGCGAGATTTTTAAACTTAATAAATCCTGCTAATATGATAACAGATGGCTTTTATTCTTTATATTATTATAATACCTTAGATAGATTTAATTTTAATATTTTAAGTTTATTAATATTTTCTTTAATTTTAATAGTTTTATCTATTTTAAGTTTGAGGAGGAAATATGACAGTATTTAAAACATTTTTAAAAATAGTAAACAAGTACAAAGGAACAATTATTTTATATACTATGATGCTTTTAGTATTTGGAGTTACTAATTTAAATACCAAAGAAACTACTAGTTTTATAGAAACCAAACCAGATGTTGTTATAATAGATGAAGATAATAGTAAACTAAGTAATAATTTAGTTAACTATATGAAAAAAAATACAGATTTAAGAAGTATTAAAGAAAGTGATATTGATGATGCTTTATTTTTTAGAGATGTTGTATATGTTATTTATATTCCAAAAAATTATCAAGAGAAAAGATTAAATCAAGAAGATATTTCTTTAAAAATAAAATCAACTAATACTTATGAAGGTGCTTTAAGTGAAGAAATATTAAAAAGATATTTAGAAAGTGAAAAAGTTTATACTAAAAACTATAATAATATAAATACTATAATATCTAAAATTAATAGCAGTTTACAAAGTAGTGTTAATGTTAAAACAGTATCAAAAATAGATACTAAGGAACAATCAAGAATATCTAGGTATTTTAACTTTGCAAGTTATAGTATCATGGCTGTTGTTATTTATATAATTTGTTTAGTTTTAACAAGTTTTAAAGAAAAAAATGTTAATAAAAGAATAATAATAAGTAGTACTAACTATCAAGAGCATAATAAATTACTTTTATATTCAAGTTTTGTATATGTATTTTTAATCTGGCTTTTATATAGTCTTTTAGGAGTGATAATATTTAAAAATGAAATACTTAATCTAAAAGGAATAATTTATTTAGGAAACACTTTAATATTTTCTTTTGTAGCCTTAACAATTGCTTTATTTATAAGTAGTGTAATAAATAATAAAAATGCTATTAGTGGTATAGTAAATGTCTTTGCTCTTGGACAAGCATTTCTTTGTGGGGCTTTTATTCCAACCGAGTATTTACCAGATACTGTTTTAAAAATTGCCCATATCTTACCAAGTTATTACTATATTAATTCAAATGATATCTTATCTAAAATGGAAGTAGTTAATTTAATAAACTTAAAACCAGTTATATTTAATAGTATAATCTTACTTGGTATATCTATTCTATTTATTATTTTAAATAATGTTGTTTCAAGGAAAAAACAAATAGTTGGTTAAAAAAGTGATTTAAAAAGTTAAATTGCTTTTTTTATATGATATTTCAAGGTAAAGATAGACAAACTAAATTATATTAATTATAATAAAATTAATAAAGGAAGAATAACTATGAATAATAAATTTAATTTAACAAGAGAAAAAAATGTTTTTGTTGCTAAGCGAAATATAGTAGATTATATTTGGAAAAGTGCTAATTTAGAAGGAATTAAAATTTCTTACCCTCAAACTCAAGTAATTTATAATCAAGGAATAATAAATGGTTTAACCATTTTAGAAGTAATAACAGTTAATAATTTAAAATATGCTTGGGATTATATTTTAAAAGATAATCTAAGTTATGATTTTGAAGTTTTATGTCATTTACATAAATTAGTATGTGATAAATTAGTCTTAGATGGTGATTTAGGTAAACTAAGAACAACTCCGGTTAATATAGGTGGAACATCTTGGAAACCTATGTTTTTAGTTGAAAGTCAAATCAAAGAAGAATTAAAAGAGTTGATGGAACAAACAGAAAAAAGCAAAACTGAAATAGCAATAGAAGTTATGTTATGGATTATGAGAAGACAAATGTTTATTGATGGCAATAAAAGAGTAGCGATGCTATTTGCTAATAAAATAATGATAGATAATGGTTGTGGTATTATAACAATATCTGTTGAAAATCAACCTATTTTCTTTGAAAAACTAATTAAATTCTATGAGACAGGAGACAATAAAGATTTAAAAAATTGGATTTATCAAACTAGTATAGATGGAATAAATATTTAAAATCTAAAAAAATAATTTGCAAATTAATAAATATTTGATATAATCTAAGTATAGAAAGGTAAGTGATATATATGAGTATATATGGACAAATTAACGTAGTAAAACTCTTATATAACTATATATATATCACAAGAAATTTCTTTAATTAAAAATATAAAAAAATTATTTAAAATTAACATGGTTAGAATATAGATTAATTCTATAATTTTAATCATGTTTTTTTTAATGAAGAAAAGGAGTGTTTATGAAAAATAACAAGAAAACAATTATAATTACTAGTATAATACTAGGAGTATTAATCTTAACTATTAGTTTAACTTATGCTGTATTTTCAATGAGTAAAACAGGACAGAATTCAAGCCTTGTAGTAGGTGATGTGTATATGCACTATGCAAATGGTAGTAAATCAATTAATTTAGTAAATGCTATGCCAAATGAAACTTATGATGCAACTAGTTTCTTTGAATTTACAATTGATGGAAAGAACACAACAACTAATAAAGATATCTGGTATGAAATTATTTTAAAACATGGAGATGATATAACAGGAAAAACAAGAATAAAAGATAATTTATTAAAATTTACTTTAACAGAAACTAAAAATGGAACGACAACAACTGTATTTGATGGTAGAAGTTATGGAGACTTAACAAATAAAAGAATATGGGTTAATACAATTAATAAAAATACGACAAATGAAGTATCTATTACTTATAGACTTTATATGTGGATCTCAAATACTACCGTTATTGGTAATGTTGATCAAGATTATACCATGGAAGAATGGAAAAATGTATTTGCATCTATTAAGGTAGATGTTGCAGGTGATTTTAATGAGAAATACATAGAAACTGATGCATCTTGTTTTGAAACATATGAGAGTGATTATTATATTCCAAATCCTATTATGAAAACTCAAGAATATACAAAAGGAGGAAGCAACGAATTATCTAAATGTGTTGATTATTATTTAGGGTATGGAGAAACTTTTGATGAGGGAACCACAGCTGAAACTTATTGTAAAGGTGAAGGAACTAGGGATGGAAGAAAAATAGAATTTGAAGGTGTAGATGGTGGACATAGTGAATTTATAAATAATAATGTATTTTTGGTAAAAAATGCATTAGTTATTTCAGATTATGATACAAATTGTGGAAGTGATGTTGTAATTCCAAAAACAATAAATAGTAAAAGAATATTTGAAATTGGTTTACATGCTTTTGAAAGCAATCAATTAACAAGTGTAATTTTTCCAGAGACGCTTATAAAGATAGATTATCTTGCATTTAAGTATAATGATATTACAGCAGTTAAAATTCCAGATAGTGTTATATATTTATCATGTGGAGCCTTTGATAATAATGTTTCAATTACTAAAAATAGTAATTTAAAATGTGAAGTAGTCTATTTATAAAAAAGTTATAGAAATATAATTTTTTTCTTTTTCCTATCAAATTTTATTATTTTTCTGTAAAAAAATGTTAAATGCTTTATATTTAAAAAAAATATGATATAATAATTTTAGACATTGATAATTAATAGTCAACTAAAGATTTAATAAAAAAATTAAAGAAAGAGAGGAATTTTATGGGATTTATTAAAGCTTTTACAGGGGCCTTAGGTGGTACATTTGCTGATGAATGGAAGGATTTTATTATACCAAGAAGTGATGCAACAGCAACATCAGGTATATTTCATGCTATAAGAAAGGGAACAGATTCAGGACGTGGTTCTAATACTAAAGGCTCTGAAAATGTTATTACTAATGGAACTAAAATAGTTGTACCAGAAGGAACTGCCTTAATTACTATGCAAGATGGAATGATAACTGGTTGTATTACAGAACCGGGGGGATTTATATATCAAAGTAATGATCCAAATTCTCAATCATTTTTAGCTGGAAATGGACTTGGAACAAGTTTGAAAGCTTCATGGGAAAGATTTAAATTTGGAGGTATTCCTGCAAGTGAACAAATGGCAGTTTATGTTAATTTAAAAGAAATACCAGGTAATAGATTTGGTACTCAATCAGAGATATTTTGGGATGATGCTTTTTTAGGAACTCAAGTAGGAGCTATTACAAGAGGAACATATTCTTTAAAAATAACTGATCCAATTTTATTTGTTAAGAATTTTGTACCTGCTGAATATTTAAGACCAGATAGTCCAGTTTTTGACTTTGCTGATATGGATAACGTTGCTGGAGAACAATTATTTAATGAAGTAGTAGGTAGCTTATCATCTGCATTTTCACTTTATACAAACGATCCAAGTAAGGGAAATCGTATTAATAAAATTCAAAGTGATGGGGTAGGATTTGCAAGTAGTTTATCTCAAGCCGTTGAAGAAGCTTATAAATGGAAAAGTGATCGTGGACTTGAAATAGTTAAAGTTGCAATTACAGCTATTGAATATGATGAAGATACCAAGAAACTTCTTAGTGATGTTAAAAAAGCTGATGCATTGTCTGGGGCAAGAGGAAACTCATTTATGCAACAATCAGTTGCTCGTGGACTTGAAGCAGCTGGTAATAATGGTGGATCTGGCATGGCTTTCATGGGTATGGGTGTAAATGCAGCTGGAAGTACTATAGGTGCATTTCAACAACCTGTTGAAAAAAAAGAAGATCCATATGAAAAATTAACTAAAATGAAACAATTAGTTGATGCTGGAGTTTTAACTCAAGAAGAATTTGATAAAGCTAAAAAAGATTTATTAGGCCTATAAGATGGGAAAAGAAAAAAATAAAGAAGAATTAGAAAAAAACATTTCTAATTCTTCTAATGAAACAGAAAATAAGATTGTAAATACTGAAAATGGTTTAGAAGATGGTCAAAACAAATGTCCTAAATGTGGGGCAACTGATATATCTTTAAACTCTAAAACTGGTAAACTTCGTTGTAATTTCTGTCGTCATGAATTTGATCCTATTAAACTAGAAGGCATGGAAAAAGATATTAGTAAATTAAAGGGTAAAGTAATAGGAAGTGGAGCAACCAAAATAAATAAAGATAGTAAAGATATATTAACTTTAAAATGTTCTAGTTGTGGGGCTGAAGTTGTTGTTGATACAAGTCAAGCCCTAACATCAAGATGCCACTGGTGTCGTAATACTTTATCAATAAATGAACAAATTCCAAATGGTAGTGTTCCTGATACGTTTTTACCTTTTAAAATTACTAAAAATGAGGCTAGAAATGAAATAGAAAAATTCGTTTTTAAAAGAAAATTCTTTGCTAACACGAACTTTAGAAAAGAATTTACAACTGAAAATATCATGGGAGTTTATTTACCATATATGATAGTTGATGTAAATTCTCATGCTAAACTAATAGGACAAGGAGAACATAAAGTTAGAACTTATACAGAAAAAGTAGGTGATAGAGATGAAACCTATTATGATGCTGATTTATATGATGTTTCAAGGGAATTTGATCTTACAATTGAAGGTTTAACTGTAGAAAGCAGTAAAGATAAATTAAATAAAGAAGCATCTGATCGAACTAATAATATAATAAATGCTATCATGCCATTTGATACTGAGAATTGTTTAGAATGGAATGCTAATTATTTAAAAGATTATACATCAGAAAAACGTGATACTGATATTAATGATTTAGATAATTTAGTTAAAGTTCAAGCTAAAGATATTGCTAAATTTTCAGCTAATAAATCAGTTGAATTCTATGATCGAGGGGTTAGATGGGACAATCAAGATTTAAATGTTATAGGTGAACAATGGAAATCAGCTTATTTACCAGTTTGGCTTTATAGTTATCATGAAAGTGATAAAAATCTTCTTCATTATGTCTGTGTAAATGCTAGAACTAAAAAAACTATGGGAAGTATTCCAATTAATAAAGTTAAATTATTAATTATTTCTCTTATTGTAGAAATTCTTGGTATAATTTTAATGTTTGTTTTAAAAGATGATGATAATATGTGGCCTTATCTTTTTCTTACTAGTGGTTTTATTTATTATTTCATCATTTATAATCGTTATAGAAATTCTTCAGCAAGACATAGATATGAAACTGATACTAAAACTAATTTAACTAATCTAGTAAAAAGTGATAATTTAGTAAGACATAAAACAAGATTAACTAATTCTTTTATGACAGGTGCTAACAATAAAACTTTAGAAGGAACTAAAACTAATATTATAGATGAAATAAATAAAAAAATAGGTGAATAAAAAAATATTCATCTTTTTTGACAAATCTAGTAAACTGTAGTATAATATGGGAAAATTTTTAGGGGGTTATTATGAGCGAAGAAATGAAAAAAAACTATACTGAATTTATTAATGCAATTAAAAAGAAATTAGATGAAGATAGTAATATATCTATGGATACTTATAATTCTTATTTTGAAATTTTAAAAATTGCTGTTTTAGAAAACTTTATTGAAAGACCATATGAATATGTTTTATCTTTACAAAAATCATATAATAAAAAAGTTAATAAGCAAGATGAAATGTCTTTAAAAATAGAAGATTTATTAAAAAAAGCCTCTTATTTAGAAGCTTTAAATGTAATTATTATGGCAAGTGATTGTAATTTATCTTGTATTTCTTATATACTTTATAAAGCATCTTATGAATTAATTAATAAAGATTTAATTCATACATCTGATACTATAAAAGAAAATATTATGAATTATTTATTACATGTTTCTGTTAATACTACTAATGATTATCAAGATGAAATAGTTAATAAAATTAAAAAGGAAATTACAGAAAAATTAAATATTAAGAAAAGATGGTAAAAATCATCTTTTTTTCTATAAAATATGATAAAATAAAAAAAGGAGTTGATAATATGCATGACAAAACATCTAATAGCTGGTTAAAACTTGATAATGCTGCTACTATTTACCCATCTACTTTATCAAGAAAATTTGCTGCTATGTTTAGACTTACAATTACTTTAAAAGATAATGTTGATGTTGATGTTTTAAATACGGCTTTAAATAATATAATAGATAGATTTCCAACATTCAAATATAAATTAAAAAAAGGTTTGTTTTGGTATTATTTTAAACAAATTAATAAAAAAATGGTTCTTGAAAAAGATTATAATAATCCTATGTTAAGAATTAATTTTAAAAGAAATAATAATTATATGTTCCGAGTAAGATATTATAAAAATAGAATAGCAATTGAATATTTTCATGCTTTAACAGATGGTTATGGAGGAACTGTTTTTATATCAACTTTAATAGGAGAATATATAAGACTTAAATATAAAGAAAATATTACTTATAATAATTATTGTCTTGATCCTAAAAGTAAAGTTTTAGAAGAAGAAGTAAGAGATGATTTTTATAAATATGCTAAATATAATATAAAAACGAGTTTAGAAAAAGAAGAATTTGCTTATCATTATAAAGGTAGTTTAGAAAACAAGAATATTTTAAATATAATAACTGCTATTATTCCTCTTAAATCATTAAAAGAACTAGCAAATAAATATGAAGTAACAATAACAGTATTATTAGTTTCTTTATTTATTAGTAGTATTCAAGAAATGTATTTAAAAGATAATAAAAAGAAAAATAGACCAATCAAAGTATCAGTTCCTGTTAATTTAAGAAAATATTATAATAGTAAAACCATGAGAAACTTTTCTTCCTATTTAAATATAGGAATAGATTTAAAATATGGAACTTATACTTTTGAAGAAATAATAAAAATTGTTAAAAATACGATGGAGTTAAATTTAACAGAGAAAAAATTAAATGCTAAATTTTCAGCTAATGTAAAATTAACTAAAAATATCTTTATAAGATTAATGCCTTTATTTGTAAAAAAACCACTTATGTCAATTGTAGAACTTATGATGGGAGATAGGTATGCAACAACTACTTTATCAAATCTTGGTTTAATTAAATTACCAAAAGAAGTAGAAAAATATGTTGAAGAAATGAATTTTATTCTTGGTAGATCAAGAGGTAAACCATCATCTTGTTCATGTGTTTCATATAAAGATAATCTATATTTAACATTCTCAAGGAATATAAAAGAAAGTGAATTTGAAAGAATAGTTTTAACTAAACTAGTTGAATTTAATATACCAGTTTTAGTAGAAAGTAATAGGAGGTAATATGTCATATTGCGTTAATTGTGGGGTTAAATTAAAAAATAGTGAGAAAGTTTGTCCTTTATGTAATACTGAAGTAATTAATCCTAAAAAGGAGGAATACAAACCAGTTTATTCGGGTACAATTGAAGAATATAAACAAATTAATTATAAATATGTTTGTAAATTAATAACATTTATTTTACTTATAATATCTTTAATTACTATGTTTTGTGATTTATTAATATCCAAAAAAATAACTTGGTCAATTTATGTACTTGTATCAATTATCTATTTAGATAGTAAATTATCATTTTTTCTTTTTAAAAGAAAAAGTATTCCTTTAATAATAGAACTATTTGCTAGCGAAATATTAATGTTTGTAATTGCTTATTTAAATAATGGACTTCATTGGCTTTTATATTTAGTATGTCCTTTTATCTTTATAGTTTGGTTATATATTATTTTATGTATCTTTGTTTTTTCTAATAAAAAATATGATTTGCTAAAAAGATTTTCAGTTTCATTTGCTTTTATTTCAATTTTATTATTAACAATTGAAGCTTGTATAGATTTATTTAAATATGAAAAAATAATTTTTAACTGGTCAATATATGCTGTTTTACCAATAACAATTATTAGTACCATAATTTTTTTAATATCATATAACAAAAAATTAATTGATGAAATAAAACAAAGAATATTTATTTAAATTAAATTATGTGTTAAAATTAAGTTAGAAAGAAGGATGAAAATATGAATGAAAATGTTTTTAAAATAGTTTTTATTTTAGCAATCGGAATATTTGTTTTTACTTTTTTAATGATGTTTAGTCCTAAATTAAGAAATAAAATGATGAAAAGGGAATTAAAAGCAACTAAGAATATGTTTCAAAGTTTAACTGATGATTTAAAAGATTTGCAAAGTACTTCAATTAAAATTAAAAAAGAAATATTAGATGAAAATAAAGATGATTTAGAAAGTATTGAAAAACAAGAAGCAAGTATTAAAGGTGAAGGTATTAAAATAAAGGCTAATGCTTTAAAAAGTGGTTTAACAGGAGATATGTATTGTAAAAATTGTGGTGAAAAAATACCAGGTGATAGTATCTATTGTAAAAACTGTGGGGCAAAACAATGAAAGAAATTTAATTAAATAAGATTAGTAAATAAAAACTGATAATAATTATCAACTTTTAACATTGATATTTTTATCAGTTTTTGCTTTAACATTTATATCAACGATTTTTTCAATTGGATCCCTATTGGTGGAAGTACAACAACCACCAGGCACAAATTTCTAGGTAGTAATAATTACTAACTAATATAAATATACCATGAAAATATGAATATAGTACAAAAAATATAAATACAGTGACATTTACAGTGACATTTGTGGTATACTTATATTAGTATGAGGAGTGATATAGGTGA
>CADBSI010000060.1 GCA_902797275.1 uncultured Erysipelotrichaceae bacterium
CAACAAATAAAGATATTTGGTATGAAGTAGTATTATCTAAAGGAGATAATATAGATGGTAAAACTAGAATAAAAGATAATTTATTAAGATTTAGATTAACTGAAACAAAAGATAATAAAGAAACTATAGTAGTTGATAATAAAAGTTATAGTGATCTAACTAGTAAAAGAATATGGGTAGATACAATTAATAAAAATACTATAAATGAAGTAGTACATACTTATAGATTATATATATGGATTTCTAATGATACAGTTATAGGTAATGTTAATCAAGATTATACTATGGAAGAGTGGAAGAATATATTTGCATCTATTAAAGTAGGAGTATCTGGTGATTTTAATGAAAAATATATTATTCTTGAAACAAGTTGCTTTACAACTGATGAAAACGAAACAGGATTAACTATAACTGATTATGATGAAACTTGTGGTAAAAAAATAATAATTCCTCAAACAATCAATAATAAAAATGTTACAAAAATAGGAGAAGGAGCATTTAGGCATAAAAATTTAATGAATTTAGTTATTCCTGATAGTGTAACTACAATAGAAAGTAATTCTTTTGCTAATAATCAATTAACAAATATAGAAATACCATCGAGTGTAACGACAATAGGTGCTTACTCATTTACTAATAATAATATTCAAGATTTAATAGTCCCTGATACCGTTACAAAGTTACATTGCAAATCGTTTGATGATGGGGTAGTGAATAATCGGGATATGACTTGTCAAGAAACTAATGCATCTTGTTTTACAACGTATACTAATAATGATGATACAATCAGTATAACTGATTATGATAATACTTGTGATAAAGATGTAATTATACCAAAAACAATTAATAATAAAAATGTGACAACAATAGATAGTGGAGCATTTGTTAGTAATCAATTAACAAGTGTAATAATACCAGATACTATAACGGATATTAATAAATATGCTTTTCAAAATAATAAATTGGCAATTATTAAATTTCCTACTCCATCACTTCTTAAAAGTATAGCTTATTATTCATTTGCTGAAAATAATATTATTTCAGTTATTATTCCTGATAGTGTAACTTTCCTTCATTGTAGTGCTTTCGATTATCAAGTTATAATCACTAAACCAGATAATTTAGTATGTAAAGCACCACTAGAGTAAAAACATATCAATATTTTTTTCAAAAACTATTTGCAATTTTAAATAAATATGTTATTATATAATCATATTTAACAAAGAAATTTAGTTTTAAGTATTAAATTTGGTTTAGAGAGTTAGTGGGTGGTGGAAACTAATCGGTTTAATATGGAAGTTACCTAAGTTGAGTTAAATCGCTAAACGCGTTATCGTAATAAGTGTAATTCATTACAAAATAAGGTGGTACCACGGTTATTTCGTCCTTAGTTTGTAATGTTTTTTTATAGGAGGAAAAATGACTTTATTTGAAGAATTAAAATGGAGAGGACTTATTAAAGATATTACTAGTCCTGAACTTGAAGAGAAACTTAATAAGGGAGGTTTAACATTTTATATTGGAACTGATCCAACTGCTGATAGTATGCATATTGGTCATTTATCTAGTTTTTTAATTACTAAACGACTTAAAGATGCTGGTCATAATCCTATTTTATTAGTAGGAGGAGGAACTGGTTTAATAGGTGATCCAAAGGCAACTTGTGAAAGAGATAGAACTCCAAGAGAAGTAATTGAAAAAAATTATTTAGGCTTAAGAAAACAAGTTGAAGATATTTTTGGCTTTAAAGTAGTTAATAATCTTGATTGGTATAAAGATATTAATATGATTGATTTTTTAAGAGATTATGGTAAATATTTTACAGTTAACTACATGCTAGATAAAGATACTATTAAAAGAAGACTTGAAAGTGGAATTTCTTTTACTGAATTTTCTTATATGATTTTACAAGCTCTTGATTTTAAATATTTACATGAAAATTATGGTGTTGATTTACAAGTAGCAGGATCTGATCAATGGGGAAATATTACAGCTGGTGTTGATTTAATTAAAAAAGCAACTGGTGATACTGTTTATGCTTTTACTATGCCTCTTGTAACTGACAGTAGAGGAGTTAAATTTGGTAAAAGTGAAGGAAATGCTTTATGGCTTGATAAAAATAAAACTTCATCATATGAACTATATCAATTTTTAGTAAATGTTGAAGATAGTATGGTAATTGATTATTTAAAAATTTATACTTTTTTAACCAAAGAAGAAATTGAAAAATACGAAGAAGTTAACAAAAATGAACCTCATTTAAGACTTGCTCATAAAAAACTAGCCGAAGAAATTATTACTTTTTTACATGGTCATGATGAATATTTAAAAGCAGTTCATATAAGTGATGCTTTATTTAAAGGAAACATTAAAGAATTATCTCATGATGAACTTTTAGATGCATCTAAATCAATGGATAGTTATGAAATAGATACAGATACTAACTTAGTAGATTTATTAGTAGATGCCAAAATATCATCTAGTAAAAGAGAAGCCAGAGAGTTTATAACTAATAATTCAATTTCTATTAATGGGGATAAAGTAAATGATTTAGATTTTGTTATAAAACGTGAAAATGCTATTGATAATAAATTTACTATTATTAGAAAAGGTAAAAAGAAATATTATGTTATTTTGCATAAGTAATTGTTAAATTATTAAAAATGTGTTATTCTTATTAAGGTGAGTAAAGTGAATAAAAAAGATAATAAGAAAATTAAAAATAAAAAAGAAAAAGTAGAAAAGATTAAAAAAGATAAAAAAAATAAAAAAGAAATAGATAGTATATCTTTTAAAAGAAAAGCCAAATTAATAGGTTTATTATGTTTAACTATTGTAAGTATTGAACTTATTGTTATGTTAATTATGCATATTGTAAGAGAAGATAAATTAACTTATATAGATGCATATTATAATATTTCAAGTGTTGATAATTCTTATTATATTGTAGCAGGTTCTAGTAATTTTAAACATAGTCGTTATAATGAAATGAAAACTTATGAGTATAAAAATGATAAAGCAACTCAAACTATTTATGCTGAAAAGGCTAAATTAGTAAAACTTGATAAAGAATTAAATGTTGTTTTTGAGAAAACTTTTGATAGTGATTATGACTCATGTTTTTATGATGTTAGTAAAGTAAGTGATGGTTTTATTGCTGTTGGAAGTTATGTTTATGAAGAAAAACAACTTAGTTTGAATACAAGAGATGGTTTAATTGCTAAATATGATTTAGATGGTAATTTCTTATGGAGTAAAAATTATCAAGTTTTAGGTGATACAGAGTTTAAGAAAATTTTAGTAGTTGATGATGGTTTTATTGCTATTGGTCAAAGTATTTATGAAAATATGGAAATAGGTAATCATCAAAATGGAGGAGGAATTATTGTTAAATATGATTTTGATGGTAATTTCGTTTGGACTAATAATTTTGGGGGTAACAAATCAGGTATTTTTGAAAGTATAGTAGCAGTGGAAGATGGTTATATTGTTGGTGGTAAAGATGCTAGTAATTACGGAATGCTTGTTAAATTTGATAAAGTTGGAAATCGTATTTGGGTTAAAAATTATGCTAACACAGATACTATTGGTTTTTCTGATATTCTAGTAAAAGATGATAAATTATATATAGCTTCAAGTTATAATTCTTCAACTGAAAAGGATAAAGATGATAAAACAATTTTTAAATATGATGCTTGTATCTTTGTCTATGATTTAAATGGAGAATTAATTAATCAAATAACTTTAGCTGGTTCAAGTGATGATAGATTTAATTCTTTAGTATTACTTGAAGATAGAATAGTTGCTGTTGGTTATACCAAATCAAATGATATTAAATTAGATGGCTTAAAATATAAAAAAGATATGACTGAGGCTTTTATAATTGAATATGATTATGATGGTAAAATCTTAAAAAGTAAAGTATATGGAGGATCTAAAAATGATGTTTTAAATGATATTATTTTAGCAATTCCTGATACAGCTAATGAAATAAATAAAACAAATGATTATATTACAGTTGGTTATTCTAATAGTCGTCATGGTTTATTTAAAGGAAATGGTAAAGATTATTATAGTAAAGTTTTAAGATATAGTAGTGATTTAGATTTATTAATTGAAAAATAAAAAACAGTTCGTTAGAACTGTTTTTGCTTAGGTTTAATTCTTTCACTTCTATATTCAGCAAATTCTAAACCACGTTCATGAAAACTAATAACTAATTTACTAACACAATAGTTTTGCCAACCAGTTAATAAAGTATTATTAAATATACAAGTATGTCTTTGAACATCAATTATATCATAAGCATCTTTAATATTATCATTATTATTTAAACTTTTCATGACAGCAATAAAAGCTAAATAAATAGTTAATTGGTAATTAATATCATTATTATTATTTTTTAAATTTTTAATAAATGTTTTATACCAATTAATTTTTAAATCTTTAGGAACTACTTCAATACCATCTTGTAAAATATTATTAATATCAGTATCTAAATTATTATTATATAAAGCTTCTGTATTCAAAATATTACCTCCCTTTTTAAGAAATTGGTCTTATTATACCATATTAATTAGATATTAGCAAGAAATACTTAAAAAAATGCATATAATGAATTCTTGTTCATTTAATTAAAATGTGATATGATATATTATATTGTAAAGGAGAAATATGAAAGATAAATTTAATAAATTAAAAGAAAATTTAAATTCAAAATTAAAAGAAACTTTAACTTTCATTAATAAAAAAAATAAATATAGTTTTATGGAAGTTGTTGCTTTAATGATTATTACTAGTATTTTTGGAATGCTTTTAGGTGGCGTTTTAATGTATAAAAAAGGTTCTTTAAATACAGGTGTCAAAAAAGAATTAAATGAATTTTTTAATACTTATACTGAAGTATTAAATGAATATTATGAAGATATAGAAGGTCAAAAATTACTAGAAGCTGGAGTTAAAGGAATAATCAGTTATTTAGGAGATCCATATTCTGTTTATATGGATAAAGATACAGCTACTGCTTTTAATGAAAAAGTAAATGGAGAATATGTTGGAATTGATACTGAGATAGTTCAATATCAAGATGGTAAAATTGAGTTTACCAAAGTAGGTGAGGATGGTCCTGCCTACCTTGCTGGTATTAGAGTAGGAGATGTTTTACTTAAAGTAGATGGAGTATCAATAACTGAAAAAACTTTAACAGAAGTATCAAGTCTGGTTAAAGGGGAAGAAAATACCAAAGTTAAATTAACTATTTTAAGAAATGATGAAGAAAAAACTTATGAAGTTAAAAGAAAAAAAGTTGATATTCAATCAGTTAAAGGAGAAGTAATCGATTACAATAATTCTAAAGTAGGACTTCTTACTATTAGTATCTTTGCATCTAATACAGCTACTCAATTTGAAAAAGAATTAAAAGCTCTTGAAAAAGAAGAAATAAATTCTTTAATAATAGATGTAAGAGGTAATTCTGGGGGTTATTTATCAACTGTTACAGATATATTATCCCATTTTATTAAAAAAGGTGAGGTTTTATACGAATTAAAAACTAAAGATAAAATTGAAAAAATATATGATAAAACTGATGAAAAAAGAGATTATAAAATAGCTGTTTTAGTAAATGGTGGATCAGCATCAGCTAGTGAAGTTCTAGCAACATCTTTAAGAGAAACTTATAAAGCTTATACAGTTGGAACTATTACTTTTGGTAAAAGTAAAGTCCAAAAAACACAAGATTTAAGTAATGGAGCAACCATTAAATTCACTTTCCAAGAATGGCTTACTCCAAATGGTAACAATCTAGGTGGTAAAGGTATGGAACCTGAATATGTTGTTGAATACAAAGCTAGTGATACTGAAAATGAATATGATAGCCAACTTAAAAAAGCTTTGGATTTATTAACTAAGGATAATTAATGCCGTCTAGTATAACCCATGCTTATTTAGCTGAAGATGTTTTTAAAAGATTAGATAAAGATATTCAAACTAAAATAAATTTAGAAAACTTTAAAACTTATTCGGAAGGACCAGATATATTTTACTTTTATCACTTAATGATACCAATTACTAAAAAAAGTTCTAAAGTAAGAAAACTAGGAAGTATTATTCATCATAATAAAACCAATGAGTTCTTTATAAATTTAACTAAAAAAGTTAAAAAAAGTAAAAATATAAATGAATTTAATTACTTAGTTGGTTTATTTAATCATTATATAGCTGATACTACTATTCATCCTTATGTAGAATATAAAGCATCTCTTTTAACTAAAAAATATTTAACTAAAAAAGATAATCATTTTATAATAGAAGCTTATCTTGATAATTATTTAATTAATAAAAAACAAATTAATTATAAAAAGTATAAAGGTTATAAATTATTTTTAAATACTAAAGAAAATAAAGATGTTATTAATTTATTAAATAGTAGTATTTTTGAAGTATTTGAATTAAAAGATATGGGTAATTATTATTATAAAGCTTTAGCTGAAATGAGAGTGTTTTTTAAAGTTTTACGTTATGATCCTTATAAAATTAAAAGATATATTTATAATATTTTAAATATAGTTTCTAAAAGATGTTTTCGTGATATTCGTTATTTATCATATAATTTTGATCTTAATAATGATAATTATTTAAATTTAAATCACGATACTTGGTATTATTTAAATGATAAAAGTATTACTAGTAATAAAAGTATTTTAGATTTATATTCAGATATTGTAGTTAAAAGTAGTAATAAAATTAAAATATTATATGATTATATATTTAATGATAAAGAAATCGATTTAAATTTATTATTTGAAAACTTATCTTATGGAACTGGTATTTCTTTAGATAAAAAATAACTATACAAGATTAAACATATTTCATAAACTAATTTATGTATGGAGGAAGTATGTTTAATTTTATTTTTGATTTAAATCCTGTTATTCAGGCTTTAATTGCGAGTTTAATTACTTGGTTAATTACATCAATCGGTTCAGCTATTGTTTTTTGTTTTAAAAAAATTCATAAGAATGTTTTAGATATTATGTTAGGGGTATCAGCTGGTATTATGATAGCTGCTTCGTTTTGGTCTTTGTTAAATCCAGCTATTGAAATGTCTAATAATTTAAAAATTAATATTGTTTATTCTGTTGCTTTTGGTTTTATTATGGGAGGATTATTTCTTTTTATAGGTGATAAAATCATGCAAAGATTTGAAAAAGATAAGAAAAGTTTTAAAAGAACTTTTATGTTAATTTTTTCTATAACTCTTCATAATATTCCAGAAGGGTTAGCTATAGGAACAGCATTTGGTTCAATTTTATATGGTTTAAGTGGAGCTAATGTTTTATCAGCTTGGTCTTTAGCCATTGGAATTGGTATTCAAAATCTACCAGAAGGAATGGCAATATCAGTTCCTCTTCGAAGAGAAGGGTATTCGAGATTTAAATCCTTTTTATATGGAATGTTAAGTGGAATAGTAGAACCTATTGCTGCTATAATAGGTGCAATTTTAGTACTTAAAGTAAGAACTATTTTACCATTTTTCTTATCATTTGCAGCAGGAGCTATGATCTATGTTGTAATTCAAGAATTGATACCTGAAAGTCAAACTAATAAAAATAAAGAAATGATATCTTTATTTACTTTACTAGGTTTTGTTATTATGATGCTTTTAGATGTTTTATTAGGATAAAGAGTTGTAAATCAATTCTTTTTTGTTTATAAAAAAAACTGTAATTTCTTACAGTTAATCAACTAATTTATGTCCTTGACTATCTTTATCAATAGAACCACACAAAATTAAAATTCCTTCAATGAGGCCCCAGATAGCTGAAATAGGTGATAGAATAAAACAAGATAAAAGAGTAATTAATAATTGAATTACAGCTTTTCCGGTATAACCTAAATAAAAGTTATGAACCCCGAAACAACCTAATAATATTCCAAGAATTCCTGCAGCTATCTTACTTTTATTAGTAGGTAATTCTTCTTTTTGAACAAGCTTACCACAGTTTAAACAAATGTCAGCTCCACTTTTTAATTCATTTCCACAATTAGTACAATATTTAGCCATATCTCCTCCAATATGGCTTAATTATAGCATAGCTTAAGAAAAATTACAAATTATCTAAAATAAGTATATTTTATTTTAATAAATAATCTAAAATATGATATAATTTCTTAAAAGAAGGTGTAAAAATGGAAAAAGTAATAATAAAAGAAAATTATAATGATAAAATAGTAAAACCTAATAAAGGACTAGAAAAAGCTTTAAAAGAATTAGATTATATGATTAAACATTCTGATGAATATAAAAGTTATTCTACTATAGAAGAATTATTTAAAGCTTTAGATGATGAAGAATAATTATTTAAATTTAAGATTTCTAAAACTACAATTCTTACAAAGATTATTAGTTAATTTATTATTTAAAAAGCCATTATGAATATCTAAAAACTCTTTACTTTTAAATATTTCATCTAAATCATCTGTAAAAATATTACCAAGTTTTAATAATCCTTTACTATCTAAGCAACATGGTATAATGGTTCCATCTACTAGTATTCCTATATGACTTCTTGTTCCAAGACAAGTTCCGGTTTCTTTTAAATTATTTTCTAGATTATCTGGCCAGTTAAATTTATTATCTTTATCAAGATAGATATTATCAGCTATCTTGATATTTTTATTATCTAAAATTTTTTGTTTAAAACTATTATCTAAGTTATAATAGAAAATAATTTTATCCACAATTGTTGTGGATAACTTATCAAGATTATAATTATCAAGGAGCCAGATTCTATAAACTATTGGAATATTTTTAGATAGAGTAGTGCAAGTTGAAAAAACGTCTTCAAAGTAATTTGGTTTATTATTTTCACTATGCAAAGAAACATTTATTTGTCTAATATTGTCGTATTTTTGTAAAGTACTTAGTTTTTCTTTTAGTAAAGTTCCATTAGTAGTAATTCTAACATTTACTTTATATTTCTTAGTTAAATCAAGGATTTCTTTTAGTTTTGAATGTAGTAATGGTTCTCCTTTAACGTGTAAATAAATAGTATCGGTGTATTGTCTAATTTTTGATAATACTTTGTCAAATTCTTGTAAAGACATTTCTTTCTTTTTTAAGTTATCTTTGGAACAAAAAGAACAATTTAAATTACAAATATTAGTAATTTCTACATAGATTTTGTTGAACTTCATAGTTCACCTTTCATTTCAAATAAGATATCTCTTAATTCCATAGCTCTTTCAAAGTCAAGTTCTTTAGCAGCTTGTTTCATTTCAGCTTCTATTTTATCAATTGTTTGAAGTTTTTCTTTTTTAGTTAATTTAGTAGGCTTTTTATTATTGCTTTCATCTAAGTTAGATATTAATTCTCTTATTTCTTTTACAATTGTTTTAGGAACAATTCCGTGTTCTTTATTGTATTTTTCTTGAATGTCTCTTCTTCTTTTGGTTTCTTTAATAGCATATTCCATACTATCAGTCATCTTGTCAGCATATAAAATTACATGACCATGTTCATTTCTTGCACATCTACCAATTGTTTGAATTAAACTACGACTACTTCTTAAAAAGCCTTCTTTATCAGCATCTAAAATAGCAATTAGAGATACCTCAGGTATATCAAGTCCTTCTCTTAAAAGGTTAATTCCAACTAAAACATCATAGTTTCCAAGTCTTAAATCTCTTATAATTTTCATTCTTTCAAGTGTTTTAACCTCGGAATGCAAGTAAGCAACTTTTATATCTAATTGTTTTAAATAATTAGTTAATTCTTCAGCCATTCTAATTGTTAAAGTAGTAATTAAAACTCTTTCATTTTTATTAATTCTATCATTTACTTCTCCAACTAAATCATCTATTTGACCTTTCGTTTTTCTTATTTCTATGGTTGGATCTAACAAACCAGTTGGTCTTATTATTTGTTCAACATATTTATTATTAGTTAAATTAAGTTCGTATTCACCTGGGGTTGCTGATACATATATTACTTGATTTACTTTGGCTTCAAATTCATCAAATTTTAAAGGTCTATTATCAAGAGCTGATGGTAATCTAAAACCAAAGTCAACTAAATTCATTTTTCTTGCCCTGTCTCCATTATACATACCTCTTATTTGAGGAATAGTAACATGACTTTCATCTATTACCATTAAATAATCTTTAGGAAAGAAATCAAGTAAACAAGTAGGAGTTTCTCCTTCTTTTTTTAAAGCGAGATGTCTTGAATAGTTTTCTATTCCATGACAAAAACCAGTCTCAGCAAGAAGCTCCATATCATAATTAGTTCTTTCTCTAATTCTTTCTTCTTCAAGAGGTTTATTATTATCTAAAAAATATTTTTGTCTTTCTTTTAATTCTTCTTTAATATTACTAATTGCTTTTAATAACTTTTCATCATTGGTTACAAAGTGGCTAGCAGGGAAGATAGTAATACTTTTTTTATTAGCAACAATGCTTCCAGTTAAAGTATCTATTTCACTTATTCTATCTATTTCATCTCCAAAAAATTCAATTCTAAGACCATGCGTATGCTCATTAGCAGGAATTATTTCTAAAGTATCTCCTCTTACTCTAAAAGTTCCTCTTTTAAAATCAAATTCTGATCTCTCGTATAGCATTTCAACAAGTTTTACCATGATATCGTTTCTTTCAACTTTATCCCCAACATTTAAAGTTAAAGTTTTATTTTTATATTCTTCTACTTCTCCAATACCATATATACAAGAAACACTGGCAACCACAATTACATCTCTTCTTGATAAAAGAGAACTAGTTGCATAATGTCTTAACTCATCAATTTCATCATTTATCTTAGCATCTTTTTCAATATAAGTATCACTTGATGGAACATAAGCCTCTGGTTGGTAATAATCATAATAAGATACAAAATAACAAACTCTATTATTAGGAAATAATTCTTTTAATTCACTATAAAGTTGTCCTGCTAAAGTTTTATTATGAGCAAGAACTAGAGTAGGTTTATTTACTTCTTTTATTACATTAGCAATTGTAAAAGTTTTACCCGTACCAGTTGCACCTAATAATACTTGATGTTTTTTATTTTCTTTTATTCCTTCAACTAATTCTTTAATTGCCTCAGGTTGATCACCACTAGGCTTGTATTTACTAACTAATTCAAACATAAAATCCTCCTTTATCTTTTTAATGATTTTCTAATTTTTCAGTTTCCATTAATAATTTATCAAAATCAGAAACAAATTTCTTATCTTGAATAACTTTATATTTTTCGTATTCACTTTCAGCTTTTTGTCTTGCTTTTTCATAAGAAATTTTTCCTTTATCATCTAATATATTATAATGAAGTAATTTTAAAGACGTTTCTACTTCATTTTTCCAATCATTCATACTCATTGGTATATTTCTTTCAGCATTATTTTCAGCAATATCTAAAAATAAATTTACTAAATTATTTAGGTTTTTAATTTCTTTTTCATCTAGATAGTTTTTAGCAATAACAATATCAGATTTTAAAATTTTTCCATCAGGTGATTTATTCCAATTAGTAAGTCCCATATTCACTTTTTGACTATCTACTCGGTTATAAATAATTTCAGCTGCTGTATTTCCTGTAATAGCATAATGAAATTTATTTTGAATAGTTGCATAAAAACATTTTGCTATCTCACTATTTTTATCGTAATCAATAGAACATTCAGCAAAGATATCAGTAATTTTTTGATAAAACATCCTTTCACTAGTTCGAATTAATTTTATTCTTTCAAGTAATCTTTTAAAATATTCTTGATCAGATTTTCTAGCTTTCATAAATCTATCATCATCAAGTGCAAAACCTTGTATCAGATAATCTTTAATTATTTTATTTGCCCAAGTTCTAAATTTAATTGCTTTTTTAGAATTAACTCTAAATCCTATAGAAATAATCATATCAAGATTATAATATTTTGTATTATAAACTTGTTTTCCATCATTACCCATGTGTGCAATTTTTGCACATGTGATATTTTCATTTAATTCTTCATCTTTATAAATATTATTAATATGTCTTACTATTCCACTTCTATCAATATTAAAAAGTGTTGCTAATGCTTCTGTATTTAACCACACATCATCATTATCTAATAATACTTCTACCTTTGTATTACCATCCTCATCATTATAAAATAAAATATTTTTTTCATTTCCTACAGTTATATTCATTTAACTCCTTTCTAAACCATTATTTATATTATTAACTATAATTTAGTTATTATAATCCCTTTTTAAGTAATCTTATTCTATCAAATAATAAAAAAACAAGCAAGGCTTGTTAATTTATTTCTTCTATAAATAATTCTTTTATTTCATCTAAATCTTTATAGAAAATATCTGGTTTTTCTATTAATAAATCTTTTATATTTAAATCTAAAGTTTTTAAATATTTAATTATTTCTATTATACTATCTTGATTAGCATAAAGATTAAAAGCCTCAGCTCCTTTAAAATTATTTTTTATTTCAACTAATTCTTCTTTAGTAAAATAATCATTTAAAAAATCTAACATATTTACCTCTTTTTCTCGTTTAATAATTCATATATAGCTGTTTCTATTTTTTTATACTCATCACTTGTTAATAAACTATTTTTAGTAATAGCATACATAAGCATATCAAATGATTCGTCTAATCCATTAAAAAGTAAAGTACTTATATATCTTATTACTTTCATTCTTGATACTCTAATACCATCTATAATATAAAGTCTCATATCAGGGTAGTTATTATCATCTCTTGGAATAAAGTTATCATCTAATAATTTAATTATTTTTACATAGGAATTAAAGTTAATAATAATAGTATTATTATTACTTTTCTTTATATATTCATCATATACATCATATATTGGTTTTCTTTCTATATAAGGATTTGTTATATCTAAATAATTATCTTTAGAAACTCCTTGAAAAGAAAAACTATCATTTGTTAATTCATTTGAAAAATATAAACTATTTTTACCTTTATAAAGACTTTTTGGTTCTATACCTTTTTTTCTAGCTTCAAATAATTTATAGAAAAGTAAAGAAGTAGGTACTAAATTTACTCTTGACATATTATTTATTACATATTCAAAGGCATCTAATTCTATAAACATATCAAGTGCATCTAATTGTTTATGATTAGCAAATGAACTTAAAGTATTTAAATATTTATCAGGACTAATTCCATATAATTCAAAGTTTTTAATACTAGTTAATATATGATCATGAGCTTTTTCAAAGTAATAAGCACTTTTTTTATAAGCTTTATTAATATCAACACCTAAAGAAGCAAATAATTCTATATTCTTTTTAAAATCTTCATAACCACCAATTTCTCCATTATCAGAATTACTATCATTACCTTTTTTATTTTTAGGTAGCCAATTCATTTTTCTTTTAATAAACTTAGCAGGTCTTTTATAAAAATCATCTAAATAATCTAAAATATTAATATTATATTTTTTATAAGTTAAGATAACATTTTCAATAGTATCAGAACTACCATAAATTAAAATTTTATTTATTTGAGTTTGATATTTATAAAATATTTCTTCATTTAATAACTTATATTTTTTAAGTATAAAAATAATATTTTCTATATTTTCTAAATTACCATACTCTTGTAATTCTTTTTGATTAGTTTTATTTATTTTAGAAAAATCAAGATTACATTTACTAAATAATTTAGTTAAATCTTTAGTATCTAAATTAGTAATTTTTAAAGATAGTTCTTCATCTTTTTCATTTGATCTATTTTTAAGAGAATTTAAAAGTAAATATTTCATAATATTAATAGATTCTTCTAAATCTTTATTTTCTTTTAAAATTTCTTGAATAATATCTATATCCGTATCATCTAAAGTATAATTTTCAATTTTTTTAATTAATTCTTGTAATTTTTTTATTTCTTTTTCTATTTCTTTATTTTTATCATATTTTTTTTCAAGACTTTGTTTTTCTTTTTCTATTTTTTCTTTAAAATCATTTAAAATTTTTTTAATATTTTTTAAATCACTTTCTTTTAGTTCTAAATTATTTTTAATAATTATTTGATAAAAATTTAAGTATTTGTTTTCTATATTAAAATCTTTTTTTAAGGTTTCTAAATCTAAATTAACTAAATCTTTATAATTTTCTTGTATGTTTGTTATTAAATCTATTAAAGAATCTATTTTTTCTAAATTAATTTGTTGTTTGGAAAATTTAATTTTTTTACTTTCAAGTACATCTATTCTTTTATTAATTAATTCTATTATTTTATCAGTGTACATATGTATCCTCCTTTTTTAATGTATCAAAGCATCTAGTCATACTTTCATCTATTATTTCTTTTAATTCTTCTTTTTTAGTATCAGGATTATTAAATATTTCTTTTAGTTTTTTGATATAAACTTCATTGCTATATAAATTTTTATTTAATTTAGCATATTCATTATGACTTGCTTCGGTCCAAATAACGGAGAAGAGAAGTACAACTGTTCCATCTTTTAAAATACTTTCATTTCCGTATAAATCAAAGATTTTCTTTCTATTTTCTTGGCAAACTGGAATAATTAAATAACCAGTTCTAATTCGATCAATAGTTCTTAAACGATAAGGAGATAATTCTTTATCATATTTTTTTCTAGTTCTATCTTTAAATAATTTATCTATTTTTTTAGTTCCAGATCTTGAAAATTTAGCTTTTATTCCTGTTCCGCCTTCATAGGGTTGATTTATAAACATATTTAAAGCTTTGTTGAATCCTTTTT
The DNA here is from genome assembly GCA_902797275.1 of uncultured Erysipelotrichaceae bacterium. GTDB lineage: Bacteria > Bacillota_I > Bacilli_A > RF39 > UBA660 > RUG591. Next base: position 14,752 of record CADBSI010000060.1, read on the forward strand.
GTTTTTCAGTTTGTTTCAAAATATCTTCACTTTTTAAATCAAGATCAGTTTGAAAACTTCCAAGTTCAGGAGTTTTATTTAATAAAATAATATTTTTACTACTACTTAAGAGAGTAGGTAAATCACTTACTTCTGTTTCAATTATTTCATCATCATTATCTAAAGAATTATCATTTTCTTCTTCAATACTAGCTAAATCTTTTCCTAATAATTCTGTGGCTACTTTAAATTCTTCTAAATATGCTTCAAAGAAACTAATAACATCATCAATTGTATATATATCATATTTAAAATCTAAACATTCTTTTAAATTAGTTAGGGATGGCATTAAATAATGCATTTCTAAAAAACTTTTAATACTTAAAGAAGGCATAACAATAGAAGCACTTTCAAAATCATCAACCTTAATATAATGTCTTAAGTTTTCATTTAAACTTAAGTAATAATTTAAAGAAGAATTTTCTAATAATTGTTTAGTCTTTTCAATTAAATCTAAGATTTTTAAAACTTTTTCCCTATAAATATTATCTTCTTTTTCTTCTAAATTAGTTAAAATTCTTTCTTGATTTTTATTGCTTTCAGCAATTAATTCCTCAACATTATCTTTATTAATACCAAATGATGTATCTATTTCTTGAGTTCTTCTTAAACTAATTTTACTAATATAACAAATTAAATCTAATAAATCAGGATTTGTTAAATCAAGTAAATTAATTAATTCTAATAATTCTTCTATTTCTTCAATTGATAAAGTACTTGGTAATTCTAGGTATTCTTTTAATTTAGTATTCTTATCAATGCTATCTTCTAAATCAAGTTTTTCTTTTTCTAATTTATTTTTAATTTCTTGATATTTCATTTCATATTTTTTAATTATTTTATTTAAAGTATCTAAACATTCTTTTTTAATACCTATATTTTCTATTTCAGGATCTTTTAAAAATTGATAAATTTCTTTAAATGATTTTAAAATTCTAATATCATCATCTATATTACTTTCTAAAAGAGAAAAGCTTTTTTTAAAAGTATCAAGATCTAATTTAGTTAAATCAGTTTCAAGTATTACTATTAAAGTAGGAATATTACTTATTTTATCTAAATTATTTTTGACATTTAAAAGTTCTATTTTTAACTTATTTATTTTTTCTTTTAAATTATCTAAGATATTATTTAAATTTATCATTTTTATATTCCTTTCTATTAATTTTTTCTAATTTATTAATATTTGTATAATTAATTATTTTTTCATTGTTTAACTCAAGATTACGATATTTTTCTTTCAAAACAAGATAACTTGAATAATAAAAGGTAATGTCCATATCTAATATAAGTTGAATAATAGTAAATAATTTTTTAACATAACTAATTATTTCTTCATCATCAAATGTATTATCATTTATGATAGTACGTGCTTCTTGCATGTATATAGAAGCTATTTTTTGTTTTTCAGGTGAAGATTTATCAAATTTTTTCTTTATTTTAATTAATTCTAAATAAATTCTTTGAGTTTTATCTAATTCACCTTTTTTAGTTTTATAGATTTCATCTTCTAATTTATCTACAAGGTGTTTATTTTTTTCTATATTACCATTACAAAGAGAATAAAGTATTTTATATACCTTATATAATCTTTTTAAATATGATACTTCTTCAGAGGTAATATTTTCATCTTTTAAATAATTTAAGAGCTTTTTATCATCTATTTCATTCATATAGCACCACCTATTATAAATTATAACATAAATAGTTAAAAAAATCTTTAAAAAAAATTAATTTTTAGGTATAATTAAAGTGGTGGTAATATGAAAAAATATTTTAAGAATTATTCTGTTATAATGTTAGTTATATCTATTTTATTTTTTATACTAGGAGCTGTTATGTATACTAAGCCTGAGTTTATTGTTTTAGTATTCTCTTATGTAATGGGTGGACTTATTATTTTATTTGGAATTTATTATTGTATTAAAAATTATGTTGAAATTAAAAATAATAAAGAAACTTCTTCTAAAGATATGATTGTTGGAATTACTTTAGTTGTAGTGGGTTTAATTTTTATCTTTTTAGCTAATGTAATTGAAGCTTTAGTAAGACTTATAATAGGTGGTTATATTTTATTTATTGGAATAACAAGATTTGTTAATAGTTTATATATGAAAAAAGATACAAGATTTTTTGTTTCTCTTGGATTATCTTTATTATTAATAGCAGGTGGGTTGTATACAATTTTAGAAGCTAATTTAGCATTTCAAACAATTGGTATAGTTATTATGGCTTATTCAGTTATTGAAATAATTGGTTTTATTTTTAATCATGATAATAATGAAGTTATAGTTTCTGAAAAAGTATTAATTGAAGAAAAGAAAAGTGATAAGAAAACTGATATTTAATATTGGTTTTTTTATTTCCTTGAAAATTCCTAAAAAATTTCACAAAAAAAACATATTTTTTTAAAGGATTTATGATATACTTAATTAAGTAGGAGAGAGAAGAATGAAAAAGGAATTTAAAACCTTAAATGAACAAATTGAGATTTTAAAAAATAAAGGGTTAGTTATTGAGGATATAGAATATGCTAAAGAAGTTTTATTTCGAGAGAATTATTTCTTTTTAAATGGCTATAGGCATTTGTTTATGAAAAGTAATACAGATAGAACTTATATAGAAGGGACAACTTTCTTAGAACTTTATAGTTTGTTTTTATTTGATAGAACTTTTAGAAATATAATATTTAAAAATATTTTAGTAATTGAAAATAATATTAAATCAATTATTAGTTATCAATTATCTTTAAAATATGGTTATCGCGAAAGAGATTATTTAACACCTAAGAATTTTACTCCTAATAAAGAAAAATCCAAACAAGTTAATGATATTTTAAAGAAAATGAAAAGACAAATTAATATAAATGCAACTCAACATTCAGCAACGATGCATTATGTTACTAATTATGGATTTATTCCTTTATGGGTACTTGTTAAAGTATTATCGTTTGGAATAGTTGGAGAATTATATTCAATTTTAAAGAAAGAAGATCAATTATCTATTGCTGATATTTATAATTTAGATATTGATGTTCTTGGTAATTATTTAACTATTTTATCAAATTATAGAAATTTATGTGCTCATGAAGATATTGTTTTTGAAAATAAAACGCAAAGAAAAATAAATGATACTAAGTATCATAAACAGTTAAATATTCCAATAATGGATGATGATTATATTTATGGTAAAAATGATCTATTTGCTTTAATAATTATTATGAAACAAATGTTATCTTTGGAAGAATTTACTAATTTAATGGAAGAAATAAGACATAATTTAGCTAATTTAGAGATGAATTTACATCATATAAAAATAGATAAAGTTTTAGATAGGATGGGATTTCCTATTAATTATTTAGAAATTAAAAATTTAAATTGAGGGTGATAGAATGAAAAAAAATGATAAAATTAATTTAGTAATTTATTTATTTGTAGCTTTTGTCCTTGGTGGACTTGTAATGTATTATATTGCAATTAATACAACTTTAAGTACAACTAATAATAGTGGTAGTACTTCTAGTACTTGTAGAGCTTGTAGTGGGACAGTTATTGTAAATGATGGTTCTCTATCAGCAAGTGTTGAAAAAGTATATGATGCAGTTATGATGATTCAAAATTATCAAAAGAATAGTGTAGCATCAACAGGCTCTGGTTTTGTTTATAAAACTGATAATAATTATGGATATGTAATGACTAATCATCATGTAATATCAGGAGCTGAAAAGGTTGTTTTAATTAGAAGTGATGACAAGGAGATTGAAGGAGAAGTTCTTGGAAGTGATGAATATTTAGATCTTGCTGTTATAAGAATTAAAAAAAGTGATGTAATTGATACGGCTAAAATTGGAACAAGTGAAAAATCTAAATTAGGGGATACTGTCTTTACTATTGGATCTCCACTTGGTTATGAATACCGAGGAACTGTAACAGATGGAATTTTATCTGGAAAAAATAGATTAGTAACCGTTAGTTTATCTGGTAGTAGTAATGACTGGGTTATGAAAGTATTACAAACTAATGCAGCTGTTAATCCAGGTAATAGTGGTGGGCCACTTGTAAATGCAACAGGAGAAGTAATAGGAGTTATTTCTTTAAAATTAGTTCAAACTGAAGTTGAAAACATGGGATTTGCAATTCCAATTGAATATGCTATGAGCCATATTGAATCTTTAGAAAGTGGTAAAGCAATTACAAGACCAATGCTTGGTATTTCTATGTTAAATGTAAGTGATACTTATTCTTTATATCGAAGTGGTATTATGTTAAAAAATAACATTACATCTGGAGTAGTTGTAGTTGAAATATCTAAAGATAGTGGAGCTAGTAAATCTAGTTTACAAAAAGGTGATGTAATTACCAAAATTAATAATGAAAAAGTTGATAACATGGCTTACTTAAGATATGAATTATATAAATACAATGTGGGTGATGAGATAACTATTACTTATTTAAGAGATTCTAAAGAAAGAACAACTAAGATTAAATTAACTGAATACAAAGATAATTAAAAAGAAGTACTAGCTTCTTTTTTTTAATAAGTTAAATTTTAAAAAAATTATATAAAAAACTAAAAATATAGGAAAAATTTATTTTTCTTTGGTATAATTATATTAACTATTTTTGAAAGGAGTATGATATTTTATGAAAATAGAATTAGATAAAGTTGTTGAAGCATTGAAATTTACAAATAATGAAATAAAATATTATTATAATCCTGATACTGAAGAAATATTTATGTCAAATATTGGAGAATTTGAAAATTTAACGGAAGATGAATTAGATGAACTATTTGAAAAATCTATTATATTGCCTACTAGATATTATATTAATGAATATAAAATGATGCAAGATTTTGTAAAAACAATAAAAGATAATGAAATAAAAAATCAATTATATAATTCTTTATATGGTAAAGGAGCTTTTAGAAGATTTAAAGATACTTGTAGTAATTTTAATATTATTAATGATTGGTATAATTTTAGAAATGGAAGATATAAGGAAATAGCAATAAATTGGTGCAAAAAAAATAATATAGAAATAGAAAGTAGGTGGTATATTGAAAAATAATATGATTATATATGTATCAAAAGATGGTAATATAAAAGTAGATGTTAATATTCAGGGCGAAGATATATGGTTAAGCCAAGATGTGATGGCTAATTTATATGATACAACTAAAAATAATATTTCGATGCACTTAAAAAATATTTTTACTGAAGGAGAATTACAAAAGAATTCAGTTGTTAAGAAATTCTTAACAACTGCTAGTGATGGTAAAAATTATAATGTATTACATTATAGTTTAGATGCTATTATTGCAGTGGGTTATAGAATTAATTCAAAGAAGGCAACGGAATTTAGAATATGGGCAACTAAAGTATTAAAAGAATATATGGTTAAAGGTTTTGCTTTAAATGATGAAAGATTAAAAAATAATGGTGTTAGTCCATATTTTGAAGAACTACTTGCAAGAATTCGTGATATTAGATCTTCTGAAAAAGTATTTTGGAGAAAAGTATTAGATATATATGC
>CADBSI010000061.1 GCA_902797275.1 uncultured Erysipelotrichaceae bacterium
CAACAAATAAAGATATTTGGTATGAAGTAGTATTATCTAAAGGAGATAATATAGATGGTAAAACTAGAATAAAAGATAATTTATTAAAATTTAGATTAACTGAAACAAAAGATAATAAAGAAACTATAGTAGTTAATAATAAAAGTTATAATGATCTAACTAGTAAGAGAATATGGGTAGATACAATTAATAAAAATACTATAAATGAAGTAGTGCATACTTATAGATTATATATGTGGATTTCTAATGATACCGTTATAGGTAATGTTAATCAAGATTATACTATGGAAAAGTGGAAGAATATATTTGCATCTATTAAAGCAGGAGTATCAGGTGATTTCAATGAAAAAGAACTTGCATATGAAGATAAATATAACGTTACTGATGAATCATGTTTTACAGTAGGAACTATAAATGATGGTAATGAAGTTGCAATTATAGATTATGATAAAACATGTGGTACTGATGTTGTAATACCAAGAAAAATTAAAGGATATCCAGTTACAGTTATAGGAAATGGTTATACTGTAATAGTAAAACAATTATCAAATAAAATTAATAGTTATAATTTTAATGATTTAAATAATTATGGAAATAAAGAATATAAAATTGATGAAATGTATAAAACTTCTCGAGGAGCTTTTCAAAATAAAAATTTAGCAAGTATAGTTATACCAAATAGTGTAACAACAATAGGAGGGTATGCTTTTTCTAATAATCAATTAACAAGTGTAGAATTTTCTGATCAATCAAAACTTGAAAGAATAGAAACTGCTGCATTTGAAAATAATAATATTTCATCAGTAAGTATTCCTGAAACCGTTACTTATCTTGATTGTTATGCTTTTGATGATACAGTAGTAATCACTAAATCAGATAGTTTGGTTTGCACAAAAAATTTAAATTAGAATTAATAAAAAAAGAAATGCAATTTTTGGTTGCATTTTTTAATTATTACTAATTTTGACATTATTTTTAAGTTAAATATTTTACAATGTTATTGGTGATTAGATGAAAGTTAAAGTATTTGATGAAGAACATGAAAAGGATTTAGAAAATAGTATTAATTCTTTTTTAAGTGATAATGATATTGAGGTAATTGATATTAAGTTTTCAACTAGTTCTATTGCTTATTTAGATGAACAAATATATTGTTTTAGTGCTATGATTATTTATTATTAAAGCATATACATATTACTGTTATCTTCTTGTATATTTAATGGTTTTGCTTCTATAACTTCTAATTTATTTAGTTTATTTTCTAAGATTTTAACTTGTCTTTCTAATCTATTAATTCGGTTATTTAATCTTTCAAATTCTATTTCTATTGGGTTATTTGGCATGTAATTGTTTTGGTTAAAATAAGGCATATTATTCATGAAATCCTCCTTATTTTATTATATGTACTTTTTTTAATTATGTTTTTAATGTATAATATTCTTGGTGATTTATGTGAGACAAAGAAATGTAAAAAATAAAGAAGATATAATTAATAATTCTAAGTATTTTATAAGTAAACCTACTTTATATAAAGGTAAATGGCATACCTTATTTAATAATTCTAATCCTATATATATAGAAATTGGTATGGGAAAAGGTAAGTTTATCATTGAAAATGCTAAGAAGTATCCTAATATTAATTTTATAGGAATAGAAAAGTTTGATAGTATTTTAGCTCTTGCTTTAAAAAAAATAGATGTAGATCTTAGTAATTTATATATGATAAGATTAGATGCTAATAATATTTTAGATGTTTTTGATAAGGAAATTACTAGAATTTATTTAAATTTTTCTGATCCTTGGCCTAAGAAAAGACATGAAAAAAGAAGATTAACTAGTCCTTTATTTTTAGAAAAATATGATTTAGTTTTTAAAAATAATAATCATATTGAAATGAAAACTGATAATAAAGATTTATTTTCTTATAGTATTAAATCTTTAAATAATTATGGTTATTATATAGAAGATATTACTTTTGATTTAAAAAGTGATGATAATATTATGACTGAGTATGAAGAAAAGTTTACAAAACTTAACAATCCTATTTATAAAATAGAGGTTTCTAAAGTGAAAAAATAGTAAAAGTACTATAATTTACTTAAATTATTTGATATAATAGATACATGGTAGGTGAAATATGAAGAAAGTTTTAACCCTCCTTTTAATGTTGTTGTTAATAACAGGATGTAGTAAAATAAAAGATAATAGTTTTGATAATATAATTGATAGTATTTTATATCAAGATACAAAACTTGCTAATAATAACTTTGATGGTTATAAATTTTATTTACCAAGGGGACTTAAGGTTTACAATAAAAATGATTCGAATATTGAAATTAAAGATAGTAATAATACTTATTATTTATATGTTGATATGATTAGTTATTATTATAAAACTAAAAAAGATCATGATGATGATACTAGTATTTTTTATTCTAAGTCATTGAATTATAATAATAAAAATGGTTATATAGATATTAGTAAAATAGATAATAAATATTTTATAGAAGTTATGTATAATTATGCTAAGATTGAATGTTATGTTTTAGAATCTAATTTATATGATGCTTTTACTAATATTTGTTATATTTTATCAACTATAAGTTATAATGATAGCACGATTAAATATCGTTTAAATGATGAAGAATTCAAATCAACTGGTGAAGAATTTGATATATTTAAATCAAAGAAAAATAGTGATAATTTCTTAGAATGGATTGAACAATATGATAAATATGATGAATCTAAAAATAATAAAACCAAAGATCAAGATATAATTGAAACAGAAGAAGATTAGGAAGGTGTGATTAATATGGGATTTATGGATAAACTTAAAAATATTTTCTTTGAAGAAGAGGAAGAAGATGATGCAGTAGATACTCCTAAAGTAGAAAAGGAAGTTGTTATTAAAAAAGTTGAAATTCCAAAGCGTAGTAAACCAGAAGTTTATGAACCAATTTCTAAGGAAGAAGAAAAGATAGAAGAGAAGGAACAACCAAAAGAAAACAAAACTCCTGTAGTTGAGCCTAAAACTGTTAAAAAAGAAAGACAACAAGATATTTTATTTGATGATGAAGATTTTATTTTAGAAACACCAAAACCTAAAAGAGAAAATCGTAGTAATTTAGAATTTACCAAAACTGAGGTTAAAGAGACAATAAAAGAAGCTGTTAAGAAAGAACCAACTAAGTATGAATATTCTAAACAAGAAGAAACTAAAAGAGTGTTTACTCCATCACCTATAATATCTCCAATATATGGTATTTTAGATAAAAATTATAAAAAAGAAGAAGTAAAAGAAAAAAAAGAAATTAGAATATCATCTCGTCCTGCTAAAGTTGATTTTGATAGTGTACGTAATAAAGCTTTTGGTGATTTAGAAAATGAATTATTTCCGGAAGCAGTAGAAGATACTAAGGAAGAAAAAAAAGAAGAAGTAAAACCAAGAGAATTTAGCCGTATTTATGATATGTCTGATAAAAAAGAAAAACCTAGTATTGAAAAGGTAACAATAGGGGAAGCAGATGAATATTTTAATGATTTAGGACTTGCTTATAATACAGATTATAAAGATGTTTCCAAAGAGATAAGTGATGGAAAGATTCAAGAGAAAAAAACTACTAAAGAAGGGACACTAGAAGATAATTTATTTGATTTAATAGAATCTATGTATGATAAGGAGGATTAAAAATGGATTATTTGTTAATTTTATTAGTTGTTTTTGGTATAATATTGTTAATATCTTTAATAATATTAGTTGTAAGACTTAATTTTACAATTAGCAAGATAGATTATATGTTAGATGATATGTTAAAGAAATTGAAAACTGTTAATCATGCTTTTGAAGTAGTGGATAAGGTAACAGATTCTGTATCATTAATAAATGATCGAGTAGTAGATTTAGTTGCTACGTTTATAGCTAATCTTTTTGCTAAGAGAAAAAAAGTTGAAAAAAATGAAGAGGAGGAATTTTAAAATGGAAAAAAAAGGAACTGGTAAATTATTATTAGGTGTAGCTATTGGAGCTGGTTTAGGAGTTTTATTTGCTCCTAAGAAAGGAAAAGATACAAGAAAACTTTTAAAAGAAAAGATGCATGATTTAGTCTCTTCTGCTAAAGAATTAAGTATATCTGATGTATCTTCGATGATAGAAGATAAAATTCAAGAAATAAGATGTGATTTAAATGATTTAGATAAAGAAAAAGTTTTAAAAATTGCTAAAGAAAAATCTCGAGATATAAAGAAAAAATTAGAAGATTTAGTTGATTTAGCAATTCAAAAAGGAACACCAGTTTTAAAAGATAAAGCTATTGATGTTCGTGATAAAACTATGGATGTTATGGACGATATGATTAAAAAATTAGAAAGTATCGAAAAAGAAGAAAAAGCTAAATAACTTTTTAAAAAAGTGAAACA
>CADBSI010000062.1 GCA_902797275.1 uncultured Erysipelotrichaceae bacterium
ACTTTTTTTAACAAAATAAAACTCCATTAACCCTTTAAATATAAGGTATTTGGAGTTTTTTATATTCAACAACTGTCAAAGTCAGGAGATTATCATAATAATTATTACTTTTAAATACTATTGACATATTTTATACTAAAAAACTAGAGTGAATTGTTAACTCACTTTGTTTGATTTTATAATTTCATGATATAATACGCGCGAGAAAGGGAGAAAAAAATGATTTTAATGAAATAGATTAAATTTAAAAAAATTAATACTATCGTCAAAATACAATTAATTAACAAAAGTGTGATTAGAACATTAAAATAATGTGCAAAAGTGTGATTAAGTATTAGATATTTCCTACAAAAGTGTGATTTTACTCTGCTAATACCTTAAATATTTATTAGATGAAACTCCTATTATTATACTTTTGATAGAAATATATTAATGAATTAAATTTAGATTAGAAAAAAAATATAAGTAAGAAAAGAATTATTCCAAATACACTAAAAAAAATATAGATCAGCTCAACTTGAACTGATCTATTTTCTTATTTATAAATTTCTACTTTAATCTTTTTAGTTTTAGAGGTATAACTTAATTTTAAGTCATCTCCCGATACTTTAACATCAACTTCATATTCCCCTGGAGTTGTATACTCAGATAAATCAACAGTTGCTCTTATATTAGAACTTTCTACTTTATCAAGAGCTTCTTTACTACCTTTAACAATAACAGATATGAAACTGTTTTCTTTACCAAGAGCTTTTACTTTTAAGCCTTCTCCAAGATTAATTGTTTGAACACTTATATCACTTATTTCTTTTTGTTCTTCTTTAGCTACATTTACTTTAACTGAAACAGTTTTCTCACTCATAGCTCGAACACCACTTGGTTTTTCTAAGTTAACATTGTATTCTTTATATGAAGATAGGTTAGTAACATCAATTTTAACAGGTACATATTCAATTGTTTTTAAAGCATCTTCATCACCATAAATAGTAATACTTGAAATATTTGGAGTAGCTGTTTCAATTGCATAACCAAGAGCAATATCACCAACTGGAACTACTTTAACTGGAACTACTTTACTAGTAGATGTTATAGTTAAAGTTGCATCTACACTTTCGGGTAATATTTCAACATCAACTATTTTACCTTCATTATTATAAGCAACTAATTTATTATTATTTATATTAACTTTACCAACAGTTGGTTCTACTAAATTATCAACATCAACAAGCGCTTTTACATAAGCAACCGTTTCAAGTTTTTTAGCTGATCCTTTAATAGTTATTTCAGTTTTATTTAAAGTAATATCACTTATATCAAGTTTACTATCTAAGTTATTACGATGTAATAGTTCAGGTGTTACTTCTCTTGTATCACTTACTTTATCATAAATAATAACCGTTACAGTTGATGGATCAATTTTATAATCAACTGATTGAATAGTTTGTCTATATTTTAAATTAACTTTATGAGTACCAGTTGATAACTCTCTTAAATCTGCTGTTATTCCTTCTTTATTAGGATATTGTTTAGCTAAATATATATCACTTTTACGACCTATTAAAATAACATCAACACTATCAGGTAAACCTTCAACAACATAAGCTTCTTCATTATAAATAGCTTTAACTGGTTGACTATATAAAATCTCAGCTGAATTATCAACTAAAGCTCCTGAATTTCTATCTACCATGTAAAAAGTTAAAAATGCTAAGACTAAGGAAACAACTATTAAAGATTGTTTATTCATAAATAACTTTTCAAATGTTTTATTATTTTTACCAAATAATTCAGATATCTTAATAAATAACTTCATAATAGGAGTAATTATTATTTTATCAAATAATTTAAATATTTTTCCTATGAAAAGGCATATTTTTTTAATTATCTTCTTCATAAATATCCTCCTCATCTATATTGTCATTAATTTCATCAACTGTTTTAGGTCTTAATTCATCAATTAACATCATTCTAGCATCATCTAAACTTAAGTTATAGAACAGTTCACCTTTAACGGCAAGGGAAATTCTACCAGTTTCTTCTGAGACAACTACACTAATAGCATCTGTTTCTTCAGCAATTCCAAGAGCAGCACGATGACGTGTACCTAATCTTTTATTAAGTTTTATATTATTACTAGTTGGGAATACGGCTCCAGCACAACTAATTCTATTTCCTTGAATAATAACTGCTCCATCATGAAGAGGATTATTAGGAAAGAAAATAGATTCTAATAGTTCACTAGTAAGATCAGCATATAAAGGTTTAGCTTTATCAATATAATCAGATAAACTAACATCTCTTTCTAAAACAATTAAAGCTCCAATTCTTGATTTTCGACAATAATCAACTGTTTGTATTAATTCATAAACAAGTTTTTCTCTTTCATCAACTGTTAATATCTTATGACGACCTAACAATTGACTACGACCAAGTTGTTCCAAAGCTCCTCTAATTTCAGGTTGAAAAACAATAATCAAAGCAAGAGGTCCCCATTCAATTACATATTCAAGTAATAATCCAACTGTTGTAAATCCTAACCAATCACTTAAAACTTTTATAATTATAATTACTAAAACACCTTTAAATAACAAAGACATCTTAACATTATTTTTAAAATTCTTTAAAATATAATAAAACATCATCCAAACTAAAGCTATATCAACAATAGTTCTTAAAATGTCCAAAATTCCATTCCATGTCATAAATATTTCTCCTATAGTAAGTATTATAACAAAAAAACAATAAATAGTAAAGTTAACAAAATTTGACAAAATAACTAATTTAATTAGAAAAAAATGTTTCAACAAAACAAAAAAAGTTTTTTATTACTTTTTTGACAGAACAAAAGCAAATAAGTTTGCTTACATCACCTCACGGTGATGTGATTTCTGCTTCATAGAGATTGCAACCAATCTTCTTAACAGACTTAAATTTCGATAGTCGCTACCGTATTTTTTTCTTAAAACTTAAGAAATCTTGTTCGTCCTAGTTTTTTTAACATCTTACTAAATTTTCCATATATAACTTTAATCCTTCAAACATAATATTTATACTTGCATTTAAAACTCTATCTATTTCTTGACCACATTTTATATATTGATACTCTTAAATTTATATGCTTTATACATCTTAATCACCACCATTTTTTATCAATGATATCGTGTCATTTATTGAATATCAATAGTTTTTTATAAACTTTAAAATATTTTTTTAATTAAAAAGAACTTTATTGCTATATTTTAATTAAGTATTTTTTAGTTTTTGGTATGACTTTCCTATTATATAAAAAAAATACAGGTCAATAACCCATATCTTTTAATTTGAATTTATTATTTAACTTCTACTTCAGCGCCAGCTTCTTCTAACTTAGCTTTGATTTCGTTTGCTTCATCAACAGAAATGTTTTCTTTAACAGCTCCACCGTTATCAGCGATATCTTTAGATTCTTTTAAACCTAATCCTGTAATTTCTTTAATTACTTTGATAACATTAACTTTAGCAGCTCCTGCATTTACTAAGTTAACAGTAACCATTTTTGGTCCTTCATCAACTGCTTCAGCAGCAACTGGGGCAGCTACAGCTACACTACTTGGATCTACTCCAAATTCTTCTTTCATTGCATCTACTAAATCTTTGATTTCTAGTAAATTCATTTCTTTTAAAGCACTAATAAATTCTTCTCTTGTTAATTTTGCCATTTTAAATTCCTCCCATTTTTTAATTATTTTCTTCTTCTAATTTTTTAGCATATAAATCTAGACAGATTGCTAAATCTTTTGGTATAGCAAGCATACCACCTGCAAGCATTGTAAGTAAGCCTTCTCTTGATGGAATTGTTGCAAGACTGTTTAACTCTTCTTCTGTTGTTACTTCACCATCAACTAATCCAACTTTTAAAGTAACTGCTTTATGTTTCTTCATGAAATTAGCAAGTACTTTAATTGGAGCGATTTGATCTTTACTGAATGCAACAGCACTTGGTCCATTTAAATGATCATGAATATCAATATTTAAATCATTAAGTGCTCTTTGAATTAAAGTATTTTTGTAAACTTTGTATTCACTATCAACATCTCTTAATAAATGTTTTAATTCTTTAATTTCAGCATCAGTTAATCCACGATAGTCAAATAAAACAATACCATTAGAGTTTTCAACTTTTTCTTTAATCTCGTCGATTACAAGTTGTTTTTGTTCTAATATCTTAGGATTTGCCATTTCTTCCTCCTTTTTTTATTACAAGTAAACAAAAGAGTCCAGAAGGACTCTTAAAAAGATTAATAGTCCTCGGTAGGATTTATTTTTATACCTACTGTCTTCGGTTCACTTAATAAACATTATTATAACATTTTTTTATTATTTGTCAAATGAATTAATACTTAATTTAATTCCAGGACCTTGAGTAGATGAAATGCTAATGTTTTTAACATAATCACCTTTAACTGTAGCAGGTTTTAGTTTTAAAATAGTACCAACAAATGCATCTAAGTTTTCAAGTAATTTTTCTTCACCAAAACTTGCTTTACCAATGATACCATGAATATTACCAAAACTATCAGTTCTGTATTCAACACGTCCTGATTTAGCTTCTTCTACAGCTTTTGCAGGATCCATTGTTACAGTACCAGTTTTTGGGTTTGGCATTAAACCTTTAGGTCCTAATACTCTACCTAACTTACCAAGAAGTGGCATCATATCA
>CADBSI010000063.1 GCA_902797275.1 uncultured Erysipelotrichaceae bacterium
TCATATAGCTAGACTTGAAGATAACTTTTGGGAAATAGGAGAAGGACCATGTGGACCTGATACGGAAATTTTCTTTGATCGTGGGGAAAAATACGATTTTGATGGTAAGGCTTTAGAACATTTTATGAAAGGTGAAGACAACGAAAGATATGTTGAAATTTGGAACAATGTTTTTAGTCAATTTAATTCTAAAGAAGGCGTAGACAGATCAGAATATAAAGAACTTCCAAGCAAAAACATTGATACAGGAGCTGGACTTGAGAGATGGGCATGTATTTTCCAAGATGTTGATTCTAACTTTGATACTGATTTATTTATGCCAATTATTCATGATATTGAAAAAATAAGTGGTACTTTATATGATTATTCAATGCCATATAAAGTAATTGCTGATCATATAAGATCAATTACTTTTGCTCTTGCTGACGGAGCTAATTTTGATAATGTTGGTCGTGGTTATATCTTAAGAAGACTTCTAAGAAGAAGCGTAAGATATGGTAAAAAACTTGGCTTAAATGAAAAATTCATGTATAAACTTGTTGATAGTGTTGTTTTAAATATGAAAGATGTTTATCCTTATTTATTAACTAAACAAGCTCATATAAAAGCTTTAATTATGCAAGAAGAAGATTTATTCTTAAAAACTCTTGATAAAGGAGAAAAAAAACTTGCTGAATTAATGGATTCTTCTCTTGATAATACTATAAGTGGTAAAGATACTTTTAAATTATATGATACTTACGGTTTCCCATTTGAATTAACACTTGAAATTTTAAATGAAAAAGGTTATACAACTGATTATAATGAATTTTTAACTTGTATGAATGAACAAAAAGAATTATCAAAAAGTAATCAAAAACAAACAGAATCCTTTGGTGTTCAAAATGAATTATTATTAAATTATAAAGATGAATCGGAATTTATCTATGAAGTATATGAATTAGATAGTCAAGTAATAACTTTAATAAAAAATAATAAGTTCGTGTCTTCAATTGATGATAAAGGAGAAGTAATATTTGCTAAAACTTGTTTTTATGCTGAAGCCGGTGGACAAATAAGTGATACCGGAATAATTAAAGGTTCGGACTTCGAAGCTAAAGTAATAGATGTTTTTAAAGCTCCAAATGGGCAAAATGTTCATAAAATTGAACTTACAAGAGGAGTTATTAAAGTAGATGATATGGTAAACTTAAAAGTTGATAAAGAAAGACGTGAAAACATTGAAGTAAATCATTCAACTGTTCATATTTTACAGCTTGCTCTTCAAACTATCATTGATAAAGAAATATACCAAGTAGGATCAAAAGTAAGTGATACATACCTTCGTTTTGACTTTAATTATCATGGTAAAATAAGTGATGAAAAAATAGTAGAAGTTGAAAACTTTGTTAATTCTTATATTAAAAAAGATATTAAAAGACAAACAACAATTAAAAATATCGAAGATATAGATTCTAATGAAGTAATGGCTTTATTTAAATCAAAATATAAAGATAAAGTAAGACTTGTTGAAATAGGAGATTCTAAAGAATTATGTGGTGGTTGTCATATTAAAAATACTGGTTTAATTAAAAGATTTGCTATTGTATCTTTAGAAAATAAAGGAAGCAATACTTATCGTATAACAGCCGCTACTAAAGATATGATTGAAGAGTCTCTTCTAAAAATAACTAAACCAATTGATAATAACATTGTTAAAAACATCATGAAAGCTGATGAATTAATTAAAAAAGCTAAAAAAGAAGGAATAAATTTAACTCTTGATTTAACTCTTGATAATAAAAAACCTTCTTCTTATCAAGATATAATTAATTTAAAAATAAAAGATAACTATGTTTCTAATGCTTATCATGAACTTGAAAAGAAATATTTAAAAGAAAAAAGTAATTTAACTATTAATAATTTAGCTATTTATGAAAATAATATTAAAACTCATGATAATTTAAATGTTTTGATCATGAAAACAGAAGTAGATAATAATACTTTAAAAGATATAGCTGATACTATAGTTAATAAATATAATAATATCTTTCTTTTATTTGCTAATATAATAGATAATCATTTAACTTTCTTAGCAAGTAGTAATTCTTTAATAGATGCTGGTAAAATTATTAAAGAAGTTGCAACTAAAACAGGTGGTAATGGGGGAGGATCTCAAAAATTCGCACGTGGTGCAGGAGTTAATTTAGAAAAACTTGATGAAGTTTTAGCTGAATTAAATAGTACTATATGGAAAAATTAATCCTAATAGAAGGGGAAAATCCCGTTTTAATTCAAAAAGAAATCAAAAATATTTTAAATAAACTAACTGATTATGAACTAATAAAATATGATTTATCAGAATCCATAATAGATAATGTTATAGAAGATTTAGATACTTATGATATGTTTTTAAAACAAAAAGTAATAGTTTGTAATAATCCTCTATTTTTACTAGAAAAAACTGATTTTAATGAAGAAAAGTTTTTAAAATATATCAATAATCCTAGTGATAACATCTTAATTATTATTGTAAGTAAATTAAATAGTCGGTTAAAAATAACTAATTTAGTTAAAAAAACTTTTAAGACTATTACAATTAAAAATTTAAGTTATAAAGATTTTATTATAAGTAATTTAGATAGTTATAAAATGGATAATTTAGTAATTAATTATTTTTTAAGTAAAGTTGGTACTGATTATAATGTTATTGCATCTGAACTTGATAAACTAAAATTATATAAAAGTTTGGAAAAAGTTATTAAAAAAGAAGATATTGATTTAATAACTAATAAAAATATAGAATCTAATATCTTTGATTTAATAGATGCTATTGTTAAAAAAGATAAAGAAAAAGTATATGAATTATATTTACATTTTATAAATAATGGAGTTGAAATTATTCAAATAATGATTTTACTTGCTAATCAAATTAGATTAATTTATAATGTGAAAGTTTTAAATAATTTAAGTGATAAGGAAATTAGTAATTTATTAAGTGTTCATGAATATCCAGTTAAATTAGCTAGAGGAAAATCAATTAATTATTCTAAGAAAGAACTTTTAAATTTACTTTATAATCTTTCTATTTTAGATGAAGATATTAAAAATGGTAATTGTCTAGAAAATGTTTCTTTTTTGACATTCATTATGCAAATGTAGTTTACAAATAGTACTATTTATGGTACTATTTTTTTGATGGTGGAGGAAATATGAAAGAAATTATTTTGAATCATCCTATGATAGAACACAAAATATCGATTTTAAGGAGTGAAAAAACAAGTACAAAAGAGTTTCGAGAATTAATAAGTGAAATTGCAACAATTTTATGTCTTGAAGCCTTAAAAGATGCTCCTTTAAAGGAAATAGTTGTAAAAACTCCAATTACTGAGACTAAAGGCTATGTAATTGATGAAAATAACTATGCTTTTGTACCTATTTTAAGAGCAGGTCTTGGTATGGTTGATGGAGTATTAACTCTAATGCCTAATGCTAAAATAGGTCATATTGGACTATATCGTAATGAAGAAACTTTAGAACCAGTTGAATATTATTGTAAATTACCTAAACACATAGAGGATAAAACTGTAATAGTATTAGATCCAATGCTAGCAACTGGTGGATCAGGCTCTGCTGCTATTTCAATGCTTAAAAAACGTGGGGTAAAACACATAAAATTTTTGTGTGTAATAGCAGCACCTAGTGGTATTCAAAAAATCCAAGAAGATCACGAAGACGTTGAAATATTTGTAGCTAAATTAGATAGTCATTTAAATGAATCAGGTTATATTGTTCCAGGACTTGGTGATGCTGGAGATAGAATATTTGGAACAAAGTAGGGGGGTATATGAAAAAATTTTTTAACGAATTCAAGCAATTTATTGCTAAAGGAAATGTTCTAGATTTAGCTGTTGCTGTTGTAATTGGAAATGCTTTTAATAAAATAGTTACTAGCCTTGTAAATGATGTAATAATGCCAATTATTGGTATCATTATAGGGGGAATTCATTTTGAAACTATAAAAATTACTTTTAAAGATTCTAGCATTTTAATTGGTAGTTTTATTCAAAATGTTGTTGATTTCTTAATCGTTGCTTTTACTATCTTTGTTGTTATTAAAGCTTTCAATAAGATAACTTCTTTAAGAAAAAAAGACAGTAAAGAAGAAGAGAAAAAAGACGATAAAAAAGAAGAAAAGAAACCAGATAATATTATTTTACTTGAAGAAATTCGTGATTTATTAAAAGAGAAAAATAATAAAGAAAAAGATAACAAAAAAAATGTTAAGTAGTTTTGCTTAACATTTTTTATAAATATAACAATCCACAGATAAATGATGCTATCATTATTAATAATAAAATAATTGTAATTATTTTAACTGTTTTCTTTTTCATAAACACCTCATAATTATTATACTAATAATTATGAGTAATTTCAATAAAAATTTTGTCATGATTTTGTCATTTACTATTTAAATAAATAATGATATAATTATCTCGGTGATAAAATGAATCAAAAAAAAGAATTGATGAAAAATACTTTAATTATTTCTATTGGTAAATTTTCTACCCAATTAGTTAGTTTTTTATTACTTCCACTTTATACTAGTTTATTAACAACTACAGAATATGGAAGATATGATTTATTAAATACTATTTCCATTTTTCTTATTCCTTGTATTACTTTACTTATGGAAGAAGGAATGTTTAGATTTTTAATTGATGCTAAAGATGATAAAGAAAAAGGCGAAGTATTTTCAATTACTACAACAACAACAACTATTAGTTTTCTTGTTTGGAGCATATTAATATTAATAGTTGGTTCAATTATTAAGTATCCTTATACCATTTATTTAATTTTTTATTTACTTGCTAGTATTTTATCATCTTTAGCCGGTTCTAGTGCTAGAGGTCTTGGTAAATTTAAAATTTATTCTTTATTTTGTTTTCTTTCAAGTTTCTTCAATATAATTTTAAATATTTTATTTATTGCCATTTTAAAAGTTGGTATAACTGGTTTATTTATTTCTTATATAGTTGCTAATAGTTTAGTATCTCTTTGGCTTTTATATAAAATAGATTATTTTAAATTAATTAAATTTAAGGGAATTAATAAGAAAAAAACTAAAGAAATGATTAAATATTCTTTTCCTTTAGTACCTAATAGTATTTCTTGGAATGCTATTTCCTTAACTGATAGATTATTAATTACAAATATATTAAATGATGGTATGAATGGAATTTACTCCGTTGCTAATAGATTCCCGACTATTATTAATACTTGTTATTCTTATTTTAATATTTCTTGGAAAGAATCAGCATCTAAAGTGGTTAATAAAGAAGATAAAAATGAATTTTATAATAGTGTTTATATTAATTTAAGACATTTTTTAATCTGTGTTTCTATTTTACTAATAGCAATTCTTCCTTTTATTTTTAATTTATTAATAAAAAATGCTTATAGAGAAGCTTATAATTATATACCAATTATGGTTATGAATGTTTATTTTTCTAATCTGTCAAATTTTTCAAGTGGAATATTCTCAGCTTATAAAGATACTAAAATATTAGCAACTACAACTATTGTTGCAGCTCTTATTAATTTTTTAATAGGATTTATATTAATAAAAAAGATAGGATTATATGCAACTATTCTTGCTACTTTAATAAGTTATATTGTAATATTTATCTATAGAAATTATAAATTAAAAAAATATATTAAATTAGATAGAGATAAATATTTAATACCAAGTTTTTTAGTTTTAATAATAGTAAGTGTTTCTTATTATTTAAGAAATTATTTAATTTGTTTTATAACCTTGGTAATTGCTTTTATATATAGTTATTATTTAAATAAAAGTTTAATAAATACTATAGTTTTAAAATTTAAAAGAAAGAGGTAAATATGGAAGAAAAAGTTGATATTAAAACTGGTTTAACTGATAGTATGGTTAAAGAAAGAATTAATAAAAGGCTTGTTAATTATAATACTCAACCATCTACTAAAACGATACCTGAGATAATTAGAAGTAATGTTTTAACTTATTTTAACTTTTTAAATATCTTTTTAGGTGCTGCTGTTTTATTTGCTGGAATTATTAGTAATCAGTTCATGTATTCTTTAAAAAATTGTTTATTTGTAGGAGTTATATTTTGGAATACAGTTATTAGTACTATTCAAGAAATAATATCTAAAAAAATAGTTGATAAATTATCAGTTATATCCAGTAGTAAAGCTCTTGTTGTTCGAGATAGTAAAGAACAAATAATTGAAATGGATAATATTGTTTTAGATGATATTATAATATTTAAACCTGGTAATCAAGTTTTAACTGATAGTATTGTATTAGAAGGAAATGTTGAAGTAAACGAATCTTTTATAACAGGAGAATCTAATACTATTTTAAAAAAAGTAGGTGATACTTTACTATCAGGAAGTTTTATTATATCAGGTTCTTCTATTTGTAAAGTAATTCATGTAGGTGAGAATAACTATGTTAATAAAATATCAAGTGATGCTAAATATATAAAAGAAAATAATTCAGTTATTTATAATTCTTTTAAAACAATGGTGCAAATATTATCATTTATTATTATTCCTTTAGGTGCAGCTTTGTTTTGTAATCAATACTTAATAATTGGTTCAAGTATTGGTAATTCAATTATTAACACTGTAGCTGCTTTAATTGGAATGATACCAAATGGTTTAGTTTTATTAACATCATCTGTTATGGCTGTATCAGTTATTAGATTAAGTAAACAAAAAGTATTAGTTCAACAACTTTATTGTATAGAAACATTATCAAGAGTAAATGTAATATGTTTAGATAAAACAGGTACTATTACAACTGGTAATATGAAATTACATGATATTATTCCAAATAATAATTATACTAAAGAAGAATTTAAAAAAATAATTTTAAAAATAGTAAATGGTTTAGATGATAACTCATCTACCTTTAAAGCAATTCGTGATAAATATCAAGATAAAATAAAACAAGAAGTAGTAGATACAATACCATTTTCATCTGAAAGAAAGTTTTCAGCTTTACAAATAAAGAATGATTATAGTTATTATATAGGTGCCTATGAATACATTGTAAAAGATAGGGAATTAGATTATTCTAAAATTAAAGATTATTTAAATGATTATCGTATTTTAACAGTTTGTAAAACTAAAGATAACTTAACTAACAAGCCAACTAATTTAGAAGTAGTAGGATTTATTTTAATCGAAGATGAGATAAGAAAAGAAGCAAGTGATACTTTAAAATTTTTTAAAGAACAAGGAGTTAAAATTAAAATAATTTCCGGAGATAATTCTAAAACTGTTTTAAATATTATAAAAAAGGTAACCGGTGATGATAATTTAAAAGCTGTTAATTTTCCTGAAATAGAAGAAAATAATTTAAAAACTGTAATTGAAGAAACTGATGTTTTTGGTCGAGTAACCCCAATTGGTAAGAAACAATTAATTCTTACTTTAAAAGAATTAGGTTATATAACAGCTATGACAGGAGATGGAGTAAATGATGTTTTAGCTTTAAAAGAAGCAGATTGTAGCATTGCTATGTCATCAGGATCTGATGCTAGTAAAGCTGTTAGTCAAATAGTTTTACTTGATAATAACTTTGCTTCAATGCCTAAGATTGTTGCTGAAGGTAGAAGAACTATTAATAACATAGAAAGAAGTGCTTCCTTATTACTTGTTAAAACAATTTATACTATTTTAATTATTTTAACTTGTTTATTTACCCAAAATGAATATTTCTTTATACCAATTCAATTAACTTTAATTACAACTTGTACAATTGGAATACCTTCATTTATTCTAGCTTTAGAACCAAATACTAATATAGTAAGTGGTAATTTCTTATTAAAAATATTTAAAAATAGTATTCCAGCCGGAATAACCGTATTCTTGGATGTAATTATAATTATCTTATTCAAACAAGCTTTTCCAATGAATGAAAGTATTATAAATGCTTTAGCTGTTCTAGTAACCGGAACAACAGGTTTTATTCACTTATACTATGTTTCTAAACCATTTAACTTCTTAAGAAGTGTTTTATTAATAACATTATTATTTGGTTTTATCTATGGAGCCTTATTCCAATACGAATTCTTTAACTTAAGTGAATTAAACTTACAAATTGGTTTAATATTATTCTTATTAATAATATTTTCAGTCTATTCATACAAAGTATTACAAACATTTTTAAATTTTATTACTAATAAATTTATAAAAAAAGAAAAAAATTCTTGATAAAACTAAAAAAATAATTTATAATTAAAATGTAATAATAAAGGAAGTGATTAATATGTATATATATGGACAAGTATTCACCTTGAAAACCCTTATACAACTATATATATATATCACAGCAATTTTATTAATTAAAAACAAGAAAAAATATAAAGAAAATTACATGATTAAAATATAGAGAATATCTATAATTTTAATCATGTTTTTTTAATTACCCACATAATACGATTATTATTTTCACAAAAACTATTTATAATAATTAATAGATGTGATAAAATAAAATTATATTAGAATAGAGGGGCAAGGTTAGGAGAAAAATATGTTAGAAAAAGAAATTAATTTAAATAAGAAGTTTATTATCATTTTATTATTCTTAACAGTTATTACTTTAGGAATGTATTCGTCATACGCTTATTATGAAGTATCAGTTATAAAAAACAGTGTCATAGTTTTAAAAACAGCATCCATTGATATAACAACAACAGTAGTAAATCAAGAGAATAATACTTTTACTATACCAAAAGGAAGTAGTATTACTTTAACAGTTAATTTAACAA
>CADBSI010000064.1 GCA_902797275.1 uncultured Erysipelotrichaceae bacterium
GTTAATTATTGTAAAAATAAAGTATTAGATAAAGATTGTAATATATATAAACAAGGCAAGAACTGGTATTGTGAAATTGATAATATAAAGATAACTATTAACTCATATAGTTATACAATTATTACAGCACATACTATTAAATAAATTACAATTTAGTAATTAGTTAGAAAATAATAATTAAATAAAATTAATTAAGTATTGACTCTCCTCTTAGAGGATAGTTTATAAATAATTTAAGGAGGTGATATTGTGTTAAAGATTGGTGAGTTTTCTAAAATGTCAAAAGTTACAATAAAGGCTTTAAGGTACTATGAAAAAGAAGGTTTATTAATTCCTAAACATATAGATAACTTTAATGGATATAGGTACTATGAAAGTAATCAATTAATTGATATATCTAAAATAATTTCATTAAAACAAGTAGGATTATCAATTGAAGAAATAAAAAGAATAATTATCAATAAGGAACCAATTGATGTTATTTTAAAATCTAAAAAAGAAGAATTAGAAAATGTTATATCTTTATATAAATATCAACTTTCAAAATTTAATTATTTATTGAAGGAGAAAGATATGAAAGAGGAGATATTTGAAAAAATAATACCAGTATGTTATGTATATTATAAGGAAGGCATTTTAAAAGATTATAGCGAGGTTTCTATGTTTATTCAAGATTCTGGAAGGGAATGCTTAGAATTAAACCCAAATATTAAATGTGTAGTACCAGATTATTGTTATGTTAATTATTTGGATGGTGAATATAAAGAAAAAAATGTTAAGATAAGATATGCACAGGCAGTAATTAAGGAAGATAAGCCTTTTAAAGAAAGTGAAAATATAAAATTTATGAGTATTCCAGAAAC
Source organism: uncultured Erysipelotrichaceae bacterium (assembly GCA_902797275.1). Lineage (GTDB taxonomy): Bacteria > Bacillota_I > Bacilli_A > RF39 > UBA660 > RUG591. The sequence continues at coordinate 864 of CADBSI010000064.1, forward strand.
CAAATGCATTTGTATTTATCATAAAGGAGCCTACGATAGTTTAGGGACTTCTTATGCTAAAATTATGAAATACATTGAAAGTAATAAATTAGAAATCAAAGATTTTCCAAGAGAATGTTATATTGATGGAATTTGGAATAAAGATAATATAGATGATTGGTTAACAGAAATACAGGTTCCAATTAATTAAAAATAAATAGTTGGTTATTAAAATAATTTATAAATTGTTTAATAATTACAACTATTTTTTCATAAAAACTAAATAATGTTATAAATAAAACATTTGTAAATGATAAAATTAAATGTTAAAATAAGTTGCTTGTAGCAATTGTAGTTTTGTCATACAATTTAATTAACGAAAGGAGAGTTTATGTTAAAAGATAATTTAAAAACTTTAAGGAAAAACAAAGGACTTTCACAGGAAGAATTAAGTGTTAAATTAAATGTAGTAAGACAAACTATATCAAAATGGGAAACGGGTTTATCAGTTCCAGATGCAGAGATGCTTGTTAAAATATCAAATTATTTTAATATACCTGTCAGTACTATTCTAGGAGAAAACATAGAAGAAAAAGAACAAAATGATTTAAAAGTAATTGCTGAAAAATTAGAAATTATTAATGATCAGTTAGCAACCAATCAAGAGTTAAAAAGAAAAAGAATAATTAAATGCCTTATAATAACCAATATTTTTCTTATTTTACTTTTTATCTTATTAGCTTTTTTGAATAGTCCATATCAAAACTGGGACTATGAAAAATTAGAATATGCTATTTTAGGAACATTTTATCATTCCTTTGAATGGGTATACTTTAAAGTTGCTCCTATAATAGTAATAATTATTTCTATTATAATAATATTTTTAATTAAAAAAGATGATAAGTAATTAGATAAAATAATTCTTGATTATATAGAAAATAATAATATATAATATAGATGTAAATGTTAATCGTTTCTAGGTGGGCGAGCAATAAATGATCATGGTTGTAAATATTAGAAAATCTATATTAAATAGAGTTTTCTTTTTTATATTTAAAAAACTTAAAAAATATGCTAAATTATTAATAGTAAACCACTGGTATGTGTAATTTTTAAATAATAAATGTTAATATTTTCTTGAAAGGAGGAATTATGGATCAAATTAAAATTGGTAAATTTATTTCTAGTTCAAGAAAAGCTAAAGAAATCACTCAAGAAAATCTTGCTATAAAACTTGGAGTAAGTAAAAATGCTGTTAGTAAATGGGAAAGAGGATTAAATTTGCCTGACCCATCTCTTATGCAAGAGTTGTGTAGTATTTTAGATATAACTTTAAATGAATTATTTGCTGGTGAACATTTAAATGAAAAAGAAATAAAAAAACAAGCTGATAAAAATATTTTAGATCTTTTAAAATTTAATAATGATAAAACTAAAAAATATAAGATTTTAATTTTTATTACTTTAATGTTATTGGTTATTTCTTTTACTATGATAGGAAAAAACTTACTTATTAAATCTGGTTATATGATAGATAATAATTTAAGATATTCTAAGTTATATATAGAAGATAATGACATAATAGGAGATGTTGATGTTAATTACTTTGGTAAAATTAATATTGATTTTGAAGTAGGTGCTAATAAATATGGTAAAGCTGTTTTTAAAAATCCTCAAAAAGCTTTTAAAACTTTAAAAAAAGACTATAAAAAAGGTCTTAAATTAATTCAAAAAGAATTTAATTTATTACCACTTTCAAACTTTAATTATAAAAGTTATGCTACCTATGGTTGGCAAATAACAACTGGTTCTAAGGAAGAACAAGAACAAGCAAGATTTATTTCAGCTTTCATGGACATTTATGAAAATAGTTTTAATAATTAGTTAAAAAATGTGTATAATATTAATGCAAAGATGATTTGCATTTTGTGCCAGGTTATTGACTTTTGGCATAAAATATAGTATATTTATATTGCACTGAAGAGTGTGAAAATTTCTTTCGCTTCTGGATGGTGCGAATAATAAATAATTCCAGGCGACAATGTATTTCGCTTCCAGGTGGCGCGACTAATAAATGATCCTGGTTGAAAATGTAGAATAACTTCATCAAAAGATGGAGTTTTCTTTTACTTTGTGATATATTATGCATGGAGATGATACATATGGAAATAAAGACAGGTTATTTATATCATATTAAAGATGAATATTTTGATGTTGTAAATGATGATAGTTTAATGCAAAATCATGAAAAAGGTAAAAAGAGACCAACTTATTTTACTATCAAAGATAAAAACATCTTATGGTTTATACCAATAAGTTCTAAAGTAGATAAATATAAAAAGATAATTGATAAGAAAATAGAACGATACGGTTTTTGTAATACAATTATAATTAGAAGAATTGCAGATGAAGATGCAGCTATACTCCTTCAAAATGCATTTCCCACATTAGAGAAATATATAGATCATGTACATACTATAGATGGTGTCCCATTAAAGGTTCCAACAGATTTACAAAATGAAATAAAGAATTTATTTAAAAACATGATTGGATTAAAGAAAAGAGGAACAAATTTGTTTTTCACTGATATTGATTATATAGAGAACTTAATGCTTGAAGAATTAAAAAATTTAAATTAATATTGAAATAAAAATAGGAGAAATATGAAAAAAATTTTAAATCCATTTATGATGTTTATTATAGGTTTAATTTTAGGAGTTATTAGTAGATTACTTGATATTTATACCCAAAACTTAGGAAATATATTTTCTGAGCTTGCTATTTGGATATTATTTGGGGTATTAATTTCTATTAATAGTGAAACTAAGAAAAAAGCTATGTTAAATATTTTTCCATTTTGTATAGGAATGCTTCTAACTTATTATTTTGTCGCCTTTATAACAAAAGGAGTATATAGTAAAGATTATATAATAGGTTGGACAATATTTGCTTTATTTTCACCTATGATGGCTTATTTTACTTGGAAAACTAAAGAAGATGGAATATTATCTAAATTAATAAGTGTTGCTATAGTTTTAGTATCAATTTTATCAAGTATTATATTATTTGATAGATTAAGAATATACGATTATATAATTGATTTAATTTTAATATATGTATTATTCTTTAAAAAAGTAAAAAGATGATAATACAAATTTATTTAATACCATTGAAGAAAAGTGGCAAAAATGGCAAAAATCTTCAATGAATATTTAAAAATTATAAAACAATACGTTATTTCTAAATAAGAATAATTAAAAATATTTTTAATATAAATCATGTTTCTTTAATATAAGATATATGATTTTTTTGTCTAAAATTTTCTAAATCATTTACAACTAATAAGAAAAAATGGTATACTTTGTATGACAAAAGGAGATATGTATATGGGAATATTTAGTAATATTAAAAAAATGTTTAAAAAAGAAGAAGATAAAGAAACAACTAATTCTTCTATAACTACTGAAAATAAAAATGAAAGTGAAACTGAAAAACAAGAAGAAAAAAAAATAAAACTATATGATAAAGGACTTAGTAAATCAAGAGAGAACTTTGTTGATAAATTAATTAATTTAAATAATAAAACTAAAAAAATAACAGATGAATATTTTGATGAATTAGAAGATATTTTAATTATGGCTGATATAGGAGTTAATACCGTTTTATCTTTTATTGATCGTCTTAAAAAAAGAGTTAAAAGTGAAAATATAACAGATCTTGATTATTTAAAAGAAGTAATAGTTGATGAATTATTTATTATTTATGTTGATAATTCTATTTTAACTAATAAGATTAATTATAATCCTGATGGACCAACAGTTATTTTATTTGTTGGAGTAAATGGAGTTGGAAAAACAACAACAATTGGAAAAATTGCTAATAAATTAGTTAAAGAAAA
>CADBSI010000065.1 GCA_902797275.1 uncultured Erysipelotrichaceae bacterium
TTAAAAAAGTAATTTAGACTAACCTAAATTACTTTTATTTTTAATACTAGCTTTTATAAAAGAATCAAACAAAGGATGTGGTCTTGTTGGACGAGATTTAAATTCAGGATGGAATTGACAAGCAATAAAATGTTTATGTTTAGGAATTTCTATTATTTCAACCAAATTACTACTTTCATTTATTCCTGAGAAAACCATGCCATGTTCTTTTAATAAATTCATATATTTATTATTAAATTCATATCTATGTCTATGTCTTTCTTTTATTAATTCTTGTTTATAATCATTATAAGCAAGAGTATTTTTTAATAAAGTACAATCATAATTACCGAGTCTTAAAGTTCCTCCCATATTAATAACCGTTTTTTGATCGCTCATTAAATCAATTATGGGATTTTTACATAAACTGTCAAATTCAGTTGAATTACAATCTTCTAAATTACAAACATTTCTAGCAAATTCAATAACAGATAATTGCATACCAAGACAAATTCCTAAAAAAGGAATATCATTAATTCTAGCATAATTAATTGCTTTAATCATACCATTTATACCACGACTACCAAAGCCACCTGGAACAATTATACCTCTTGAATTTTTAAATATTTCTTTTAAGTTGACATCTTTTTCTAAATCTTCTGAGTTTATCCAATTAATATTAATTTTAGTATTATATTTATATCCAGCATGTCTTAAAGCTTCAGCAACTGATAAATAAGCATCATGAAGTTCAACATATTTTCCAACTAAGGAAATTTCAATTTCATCTTTTAAATTATCCATTTTATCAAGAAGATTTTCCCAATCTTTTAAATTAGCCTTATTAACAGGTAAATTAAATTGTTTTAATATTAATTCATCTATTCCTTGTTTATACATATTAATTGGAATATCATAAATATTTTTAGCATCAACTGCATCGATTATATTTTCTTTTGGAATAGAACAGAATAAGCTTAGTTTTTCTTTAATAGCATCACTTGTTGAAAAAGGAGTACGACATACTAAAAAATTAGGACGAATTCCCATATTTTGTAAATCTTTAACACTGTTTTGGGTTGGTTTAGTTTTAAGTTCATTACTACCAGTTATATAAGGAATTAAAGTAGTATGAACGAATGCTGTCTCATGAGATCCTTTTTCATATTGAATTTGTCTTAAAGTTTCAATGAAGGCTTGTGATTCGATATCACCAACTGTTCCTCCAATTTCGGTAATTACAATATCAGCTTTTGAAGTAATACCAGCTTCATACACTTTATTTTTAATCTCATTGGTAATATGAGGAACTAATTGAACTGTTGCTCCTAAATAATCTCCATGTCTTTCTTTTTCAATAACCGAAGAATAAATTTTACCACTAGTAATATTAGAAGTATAGTTTAACTCTTCATCAATAAATCTTTCATAATGACCTAAATCAAGATCAGTTTCACATCCGTCATAAGTTACAAATACTTCTCCATGTTGAATAGGATTCATTGTACCAGGATCAACATTAAAATAAGGATCAAATTTTTGCATAAATACTTTATAACCACGTGCTTTAAGTAAAAGAGCAAGACTAGATGCTGTTATTCCTTTCCCAAGACCAGATACAACTCCACCTGTTACAAATACATATTTTGTCATAAAAAAACACCTCCAGAGAGTAAAGGCTCTTAAACATTATAGCATATATTTTATAAAAAAACAAAATGTTCTAACAAAATTTTTAATCCAATTAAAATTAAAATAATACCACCTATAATATTTGCTAAATTATTAATTTTATTACCAATTACTTTACCAATAAAACATCCAAGTAAAGATAAAATAAAACAAGTAATACCAATAGTTATAATAGTCTTAACTAAGTTAATTTTAAAAAACGAAAAAGTAATACCAACTGATAAGGCATCTATACTAGTAGCAATACTTAAAGTTATTAATTCTTTAAAATTAAAATTATTATTTAAATCTTCTTTTTTATAAGATTCTTTAATCATATTAATACCAACAACACTTAATAAAACAAAAGCAATTATATGATTAAAATTAATTAATTTATCACTTAAAGTATTACCTAAAAAATAACCAATTAAAGGCATAATCATTTGAAATATACTAAATGATAAACTAATTATTAAACTAGTTAATTTAAAATTATTTTTAATATTTAAACATTTACAAACAGAAGCTGAAAAAGCATCCATAGAAAGACTAAGACTAATTAAAATTATTTTTAGATTATTCATACTAAATTATATATAAAAAACCATATTTTATGATAAAATAAACCTAGGTGGTGAAAAAATGAAAGAATTTGAATATAAACCAATAGGAGTTTGTTCATCTAAAATTAAACTATTAATAGAAGGAGATATATTAAAAGATCTTGAAGTAATAGGAGGTTGTCCTGGTAATTTACAAGGAATAAAAGCTTTAGTAAAAGGAATGAAATTAACTGATATAAAAAGTAAGTTAAAAGGAATTAAATGTGGCTTTAAAAACACATCTTGTCCAGATCAAATAGCAAATGCAATTGATAGATATTTAGGATGTGAAAAATGAAAATAATCCTTGGTAGTAATTCTAAAAGAAGAAAAGAACTTTTAGATATGCTAAAAATTAAATATGAAATAGTTGTATCAGATGAAGATGAAGTAATTAATAGTAATTTATCAAATTTAGAGAATTGTCAAAATATAAGTTTACAAAAAGCAATAAATGTTAAAAATAAAACAAAAGGGGATAGAATAATAATTACATGTGATACCATAGTTCAAAAGAATAAAAAATTATATGGTAAACCAAAAGATAGATTAGATGCAATTAATATGTTAAAAATGTTAAGTGGTACTTATCATGAAGTAATATCTTGCCTAACTATTATAAAAATAAAAGCTAATAAAGAAGAAATATTTAAAGATTATAATACTTGTAAAGTTTACTTTGATAATTTAACAGATGAAGAAATAATAGATTGGGTAGATAACCACAGTCCTTATGACAAAGCCGGATCATATGCTATTCAAGAGGAATTTGGTAAACATATAACTAAAATAGAAGGAGATTTTTATACTATAGTTGGACTTCCTTTGAATAAATTATATAATATTTTAAAAAAAATAGATGAATAACTTGAATTTTCAAAAAAAACATGATATGATTTTATCATGATAAGGAGAGTTGAGGAAGCAATTTATTGTTGATTTTGCGTCTTAAAAAATACATTTTAATTCGCAACTATAACGTACAAAATAATTCGCAACTCAACAAATAGAAAGGAGTTAAAAATATGAA
>CADBSI010000066.1 GCA_902797275.1 uncultured Erysipelotrichaceae bacterium
AAATGTTACAAAATAACATTTTTTTATATTTTTATATTCTTTTAGGAGGTTCTTTTCTTCTTAAAGTAAGAACTTTTCTAAGTTCAGCTAACATATATTTATATTTTTTTAATTCATTTTTTAATAATTTTAAAGTTTCTTTATCAGATATTTTAGATGCTTCATTTATTTCATAAATAACTTTATTTACATGTTTAATAGCAATTTCAACTTCAGTTTCACTAAAAAAATCATGCATATATTCATCTACTATCCAATTTAAATTATAAATAAAGATAATATCATTTATATCAGTTATTTTTATTTCAGCTTCTGTATCTTTATTTTTTTCTAATAAGTCTTTTAAAGAAACTGGTACATCACTTTCTAATTCAATTATTTTTTCTAAATCTTTTCTTGATATTGTAAGTGAAGTAATTAAATCATTTTGTTCTTTTTCTTTATATACTTTTCTCATTTATTTCCCCACACAGAACTTACTAAATAAATTATCTAATAGTTCTTCATCATATGATTCTCCAATAATACTTCCAAGGGTGTCCCAAATGGTTTTTAAATCTATTTCTAACATATCTAGAGGAGTATTTTCTTGTAAACCTTTTTCAATGTCTTCTATATTTACTAAACATTCTTTTATCTTAGCAATTTGTCTTACATTAGTAATATAATTATAATCACTTGTATCTAATTTTTCTAAATTAAATAATTTTTTAATTTCATTTTTTAAACTTTCTATACCATCATTTGATAAAGTATTAATATAAATAATATTTCTATTTTTTAATTTAGTAAGATCTAACTTACTTTCTAAATCATCTTTATTTATAACAACAATACTAGTTCTATCTTTAGTCATTTCTAATAATTCTAAATCATCTTTAGTTAACTCTTTACTATTATCAAGTAAGAGTAGGGTAAGAGTTGCTTTATTAATTATATCTAAACTTTTTTTAACCCCGATACTTTCAACTACATCATCTGTTTTTCTAATACCTGCTGTATCTATTATATTAATTTTTATACCATCTATTAATATTTCACCTTCTACTATATCTCTGGTTGTTCCTTCTATATTAGTAACAATTGCTTTTTCTTCATTTAAAAGTCTATTTAATAAACTACTTTTACCTACATTTGGTCTTCCTACAATTGCTGTTAATATTCCATCTTGAATTATTTTAGCATCTTCATATTCATTTATAATTTTAGTTAAAGAATTTTTTAAAGTTAAAACTTTTTCTTTTATATCTTTTATAGTTACTTCATATATATCTTCATATTCAGGATAATCTATATTAACTTCTATATTAGAAATAATATTAATTAAATCTTCTCTTAACTTTTTAATTAAATTACTACCATTTCCTCTTAAACCATTTATAGCTATTTTTCTAGCTTTATCAGTTTTACTATTAATTAAATCTGAAACGGCTTCAGCTTGCATTAAATCTATTCTTCCATTTAAAAAAGCTCTTTTAGTAAATTCTCCAGGTTCAGCTAAACGACAACCATTTAAAAGTAATAATTCTAAAACTTTATTAGTTGTTTCAATTCCTCCATGACAATTAATTTCAACCACATCTTCCATGGTATATGTTTTAGGTTTTAACATAACTGATACAAGTACTTCATCTATTATTTCTTCTTTATTTTTTATATAACCATAATGAATTGTATGTGTACTAACATCAACTAAATTTTTACTAAATATTTTACTAACTATTTTTAAAGCTTCATTTCCACTTACCCTGATAATAGAAATAGCTCCAACTCCTAAAGTAGTAGCAATAGAACAAATTGTATCATTCATAATTTTTCCTCTTTTCATTATCATTATACATTATTAAAGGAAAATAAACAAATAAAAAAATACTATTTTGCAAGTATTTCTTCTTTTGGTTTAATAACGACATATCTATTAGGTTCAACACCCTCAGATTCTGTATAAACCTTTTTATTTTGACCTAAAGTATTATGAATTATTCTTCTTTCATAGGAATTCATTGGATCAAGTTTTGCTTCAACTTTAGTTTTAGCAACTTCTCTAGCTATACTTTTAGCCATTTTTTCTAAATTCCATTCTCTTTTTTGTTTATATTCACCAATATCTAAAACAAATTTGTAATTTTCACCTAAATCTTTATTAATACTTTGTCTAATAATAGTAGTTAGAGCATCTAAAGTTTTAGCATCATGTCCTATTAAAACAGCATTATTGTTAGTATATAAAGTTATATTTAATACTTCATCTCTTTTTTTAACTTCCATATTTAAAGTTAAACCCATTTCTGAAACAATATCTTTTATTAAATCTTTTATTCCTTCAACAACATCATCTTTTTTAATAACTTCGATTACACTTTTTTTATTAAATAATTTTGTAGAACTTTCTATTTCTTTTATATATAAGTTTTCTTCTTGTTCCATAAGTTCAGTCATAGCTAAATTTTTGGCTTCATTAAAGTTTTTTGCTTGATAAGTGTATTTTTTCATTTTTTAACGCTCCTTCTAACAAGTAAATTTTGTATAATTGTAAATAGGTTTGTTGTAAACCAATAAATATCTAAGGCTGTTGTCATAAACACAGACATAACAATAATCATAATTGTAAAAGTATTAGTCATCATTGCTTGTTGACGAGCCATTTCATTATTAGTTGAAACTGAATCATTTTTAATAGCTTTAAATGAGAAGTAAGTAGTAGCAGCAACTGCCAATAAAACTAATATATACCAATAATTTCCATTTTTAATTCCAATCCAAGGTGTTGTACCTAAATGATAGAATAAAAATTTCTCTTCAAATATTGCAGGTACACGATTGATAGCTTCTAAAAAAGCAATTAATAATGGTAATTGTAAAAATGAGAATAAACAACCGGAAATTGGATTAACATTATATTTTTTATAAACCATCATCATTTCTTGACTTTTTTGCATCATAACTTCACGGTCATTTTGATCTTTATTAGCATACTTTTTCTCAATTCTTTCCATTTCTGGTTGAGCTTTTTTCATATATTCAGATTGCATAGCTGTTTTTCTGGTAATTGGATAAGCAACTAATCTAATTAATAAACTTGTAATAATTAATCCTAAACCATAGTTTTTAGTAATTCGTCCAAAGAATAAAATTACATAAGCAAGTGGTTTAACAAAAATACTAGTCCAAAGTCCCTCATAACCACCTGAAGTTATCTTAAAACTTTCACAATCAACTTCTTTTTCTTCTACAACTTTAGTTCCATCTTCTTGTTCTACTTCAACTTCGGTTTTAACTTTTTTAGTTGTACAAGCACAATAAGGTAATTTATCTAAATCAATTCCGTTTTCTTCATACAACTTAATACTTTCTTTTTCTGTTGGTCTACATAAAATATTTTCTGTTAAATTTTGACCTGTTTTTTCATTAACAACAGCTTTTTTATCTTTATCTTTTAAAGTTTTAGTACATCCTGATAACAAACATACTAGTATTAATAATATTATTATTTTTTTATTTTTCTTCATTCCTATTTTCCTTTTCTAGTCTACTTAATAAACTTATTAAGTTCTCTTCTAAAATATGATAATCTTCCATAAAAGAACTTTTCCTTATTATTATAATATAATCTTTACAATTTGAATAGATGTTTTTACAATTATCTAAAATATTTCTCACTTGTCTTTTTAATTTATTTCTATTAACAGCATTACAAGTATGTTTAGAAACTGATATTCCAAACCTATATCTATTTAAATCATTAGGTCTATAGTATATAACAAAATATTTATTTTTTACAAACTTAGAATTATTAATAATATCATTAAACTCTTGATTACTTTTAACAACATTTATTTTTTTCATATTCACCCTTAATGTAAAAAAACCACAATTAAAATGTGGCTTATTTCTTAATAATTTCCTTACGACCTTTTCTTCTTCTTTTGTTTAATACTGAAGATTTAATTCTTGCAAAAAATCCATGCTTCTTAGCTCTTCTTCTTTTATTTGGTTGATAAGTTCTTTTCATTATTTCACACCTCCAAAACTAAAATCTACCCTATTATAATAGGAAAGGCATATATTTGTCAAATATTTTTTGTTATTTTTTTATTTTTTATACCCTATGACAATATTATTATTCTTTTCTTGTAAAAATTTAATGACTTCATCATGAATTTTCTCAGCTTCTTTGTTTTTTAAACTTATACTTAAAATATCATATGTTTTTTTATTATTAGTTTTAATTTTTAAACTTTTACTTGTAGTTATTCCATTATAACGATATTCATATTTATAAACATTTTCTATTTCTTTATAATCGATTATTAATAACCTGCCGTTTGCATCTATTAAATAATTATTAGTTAAGTACAAATTATATTTTTCATACATAGTATTATTGCTAACACTTAATTCATTACTAATGTTATCTAGTAAACTACCATATTTTTTTAAGTTATTTTTAGTTTTAAATAAATTGATAAAGTAAGCAATTATTAAAATTAAAAACATCATTAAGCAAAATATAAAACCTATGTAATACAAACTAGCATCATAATAACTTCTTTCAACATTTAAATACATAAGACCAACATAATCTTTAAAGTTAGTATCAGTTAGATATTCTTCTTTCATCAATTCATTATAAGATGAAATAGCAATTTTCTTTAAATCACTTGGTATTTCTTCCGTTATTCCATAAACTCTTGTTGTTTCTAAATTATCTTTATTTAATTTATTAAAACTAGTTGAATTCATATATAAAATGTATAAAAGATTATTATCGTCCATAACGAAATAAAATTTTTCTAAATTATCTTCATAACTTGCAAACAAATATGGTTTAGTTGAGGCATCAACATAAGCATACTTATCTAAATCTAATTTATCTTTAGCTAATAAATCATTCATACTAACTGGCTCTGGTAAAGCTTGATTTTCATATTTATAGCCAAGACAAACTAAAACTATTGATATAACTAAAAATGCTATACTTACAAATAAAGTAATTTTTCTTTTCTTTTTAATCTTATTTAATATTTCATTTAACTTCATAAAACACCTCGAAAATATCTTAACACAAATGATTTTTTTTGTATAGAGTTATCAACATTTAATAAATGTGGAAAACTATTGTGGATAACTAAAAGTTTTCCACAATGGGAATTTACTTTACACTTTTTAGGCTAAAAATAGGTTATTTTTCCACTTTTTTTAAAAGTTATCCACATATATGTGGAAAAAGTTATCCACATGTGGAAAAGTGGAAAACTCAAAATTGTGGAAAACTCAAATTCTTGTTGTAAAATAAGGGAGTTATATGTGGATAACTATGTGGATAAGTATGTGGAAAACTTTTTTGGTTAAAAGTTATCCACATAGTTTTCCACCATAAATTGTGGAAAACTCACCCAAAATTGTGGAAAACTTTTGAAAGTGTAAATCTTTTTACAATTTGTTTACAATTTAAATTCTTTTTTATTCTAAGCTTTTAAATTTTTCGTTGTAAATAGGTTGTATTTATCTTTACTTTTTGATTTTTTGTGAGTAAAATATAGGTACTAGTGATGGGAGGTGGATAATGAACAATGAAATTCTATGGAATAAATTCTTAGAAAAAGTTAAAAATAGCGTTAATTCAATGGTATATTCAACTTGGTTTAGCAAAACCCATTTATTATCTATTGATAGTAATAAAGCAACCATAGTTGTTCCTCTAGAAATTCATAAAAAAAGATTAAGTGAGAGTTATCAAGACTTAATTGTTAGTATTTTAACTACTTTAACAGGTAATGTTTATGATTTAGATTTTGTTTTAGAACAAGATATTCCTATTGATTCTAAAGAAAGTACTCAAATAATTGAAGTTAAAACACCAGAAGTTAATAATAAATTTCATCATGAATCTAATCTAAATCCTAAATATACTTTTGAAACTTTTATCGTGGGAAATAGTAATAAACTTGCTCATGCAGCTGCTTTTGCGGTTGCTGAAAGCCCAGGATTAACTTATAATCCTTTATTTATCTATGGTAATAGTGGTCTTGGTAAAACCCATTTAATGCATGCAATTGGTAATTACATCCAAGAAACATCTAATAAAAAGGTTTTATATGTTACCAGTGAACAATTTATTTCTGATTTCTCAGGAATTGGTAGAAAAGAAAGTAGTGAAAATGAAAGTTTAAACTATGTTGAATACTTTAAAAGTAAATACCGTAATATTGATGTTTTAATCATTGATGATATTCAATTTCTAGCTGGAGCTACTCAAACTCAACAAGAATTTTTCCACACTTTTAACACTTTATATAATGATAAAAAGCAAATAATTATCTCATCTGATAGATCTCCAAATGACTTAAAACTCTTAGAAGATAGACTTAGAACAAGGTTTTGCTGGGGATTAACAGTTGATATTTATCCACCTGATTTAGACCTTAGAATTAATATTTTAAGAAAGAAAATCGATGGAGCTAAAATTGATAAAAATATCCCTGATGATGTATTAGAATATATTGCTTCTAATATGGCTAGTGATGTTAGACAACTTGAAGGAGCAATTAATCGTTTACTTGCTTATTCAACTATAATGGGTGGAGCTGAAATAACTTTAAATCTAGCAGTTGATGCCTTAAAAGACTTTATAAATAAAGGAACTAGTGAAAAAAACAACATTTCTAAACTGCAAAAAATCGTTGCTGAATACTTTCAAATATCAGCAGATGATTTAAAAGGTAAAAAAAGAAGTGCTACAGTTGCTTTTCCAAGACAAATTGCTATGTATTTAGCAAGAGAAGTCTTAAATGAATCCTACCAAAGAATAGGTTTAGAGTTCGGAGGACGAGATCATTCAACCGTAATGCATTCTTGTGAGAAAATTGAAAGTGATATTAAGTCTAATAAAAGTATTAAAGAAATGATTGAAAAAATCAAAAAAAACATTGTTTAAAAAAAGTTTTCCACAATAAAACCCTTGATTTTAAAGGATTTCTAAAAAGTTATCCACAATTGATTGTGGAAAACTATGTGGAAAACTCAAATTTAACTTTTTTTAGAAAAAAATTGTTAAAAAAAATGAAATTTTTGACTTAAAAAAATTCAAATTGTGGAAAACTCAAAGTTATCCACATAGTTATCCACAATTTTAAATCTCTCTAAACCCTTGCTGTATAAGGCTTCAGATGAGTTTTCCACATGTTTCCACACCATTATTATTATTATATATATATATAAATAAGAAAAAAATAAAAATTTAAATTTAAAAAAATTAGAAAAGGAGAATATAAAAATGAAAATTAAAATTAAAAAAGATTTATTATTAGAAAATTTAAATAAGGTTTCTAAAGCTATCTCAACTAAAAACTTAGTACCTGCTTTAGCAGGAATTAAATTTGATTTAAATAGTGATGGTTTAACTTTAACTGCATCTGATAATGATATAACTATTCAATCATTTATTAAAAATGATGATAATATGACAATTGAAGAAGAAGGAAGTATTATTATTCAAGGTAGATATATCTTAGATATTGTTCGTAAGCTTCCTGATAATATGATTAATTTAGAAGTATTTGATGAATTAAAAGTTATTATTTCAACAGAAAATAGTGAATATAATTTAAATGGTATTAATAAAAGTGAATATCCAAATATTAATCTAGAAGAAAATAAAAATCCTATTTTAATAAATAGTCAAGTATTTAAAGAATTAGTTAATCAAACAGCATTTGCAGCATCTAATGATGAATCTCGTCCACCTTTAACAGGTTTAAACTTTAAAATAGTAGGGGATATCTTAGAATGTAATTGTACAGATTCTTATCGTTTAGCTAGAAAAGTATTAAAACTTGCTAAATCAATTGAAAATGATTATAACATTGTAATACCTAGTAAAAACATTGTTGAATTCTCAAGATTATTAACTGATGATGATAAAGATATAGAACTTCATATATTCAATAATAAAATTTTATTTAAATATGATAACATTTTATTCCAAAGTCGTTTAATAAATGGAAATTTCCCAAATACAGCTAATTTACTTCCTAAAGAAAGTTTCCTTAAATTAACAGTTAATGTTGATAACTTATATGATGTAATTGACCGTGTTAGTATTTTAACAAGTGATAAAGAAAAAAATGTTGTAACTCTTGAAACAAGTGGTAATACTTTAACTATGAAATCTTCTAGTGCTGAAATAGGTAGAGTAGAAGAAAATATGCAAATTAAAAAAGATAAGGAAGAAGATATAAAAATTTCCTTTAGTGCTCGTTATGTTATGGAAGCCTTAAAAGTTTTAGATGAAAAAGAATGTGAAATCTCATTTGTAGGTGAAGTTAATCCAATAATTTTTAAAGGATTAGGAAATGATGAATTAATTCAATTAGTCTTACCAATTCGTACATATTAAGAAAAAAACTAAGAAATTAGTTTTTTTTTACAATTTTTTCCAAAATTCGACAAATTTCGACAAAATTCGACAATTAAATTGGTTAATATAAGCCTCGAAATTTGAGTTTTCCACCAAAAATGTGGATAAATTTGAATTTTAAGGGGGTGATAAAATGAATAAGGGAGATTCAAGTCTTGGTATTTATGACTTAGATAGTTATGAAATTAACAAAAGTACTTGCGCTGTTATCAATCTAAAAGAAGATATTTCAAAGGTAATTGAAAAAAATAATGAATATCTTTTACCTAAAAGATCTTTACAAGTAATGGAAGATAGTTGTAGTTATTATGGCAGTAGTTATAATGGTCGATTAAAAGGAACTAAAAAAATTCTTGGTTCAAATTATAAATTACCAATTATTATTGAAGAATCAAATGATTTAGTTTTCTTTCCAACAACTGGTTTAAATAATGAAGACTGTTCGTGGATATCTTTAAATAACATTGAAAGTTATGAACAATATCGTGGTTATACAAAAGTTACTTTTATTGATGGAAAAACATTAATTGTTAAAATGTCATATAGTTCCTTTGAATTACAATTAATGCGAGCAACGCGTCTTTCTAATTTAGTAAAAAAAAGAGCAGAGGGAGAATAAAAATCTCTCTCTTAAAATGTATAAAAATGTAATAAATGCTTGTTTTAGCCTAAATTTATGATATAATAATAAAGCAAGTATGGGTATATTACCTAAAAAGAATATTTGTCTATAGGCTTTAAAATGGTGTTTTATGAGGATAAAAAGCTTAAAATTACTTAATTTTCGTAATTATAAAGAGTTAAATTTAGATTTTTTTGAAGGAATAAATATCTTTATTGGAGAAAATGGGGTTGGAAAAACTAATATTTTAGAAGCAATATATGTACTTTCATTAACAAAATCGAATCGTTATGGAACTAATTTAGATTTAATAAATCATCAAGAAGAAAGTACTTCTTTAATAGGTGAAGTAGATTATCTAGATTACTTAAAAAGATATCAAGTTGATATTTCTAAAAATAGTAAAAAAGTTTATATTAATAATCAAGAAATTAAAAGAATAACTGATTATATTTCTAATTTTTGTGTTACAACTTTTATGCCTAGTGATATTGATATTATAAAAGGTTCTCCAAGTACAAGAAGAAATCTTTTAAATATTCAAATAGGAGAGTTATACAATAATTATTTAAAGTATGTAAATGAATATAATAGTTTACTTAAAATTAGAAATGATTACTTAAAAAAATTAAATATAAACGGGAATATGGACTTTAAATATTTAGAAGTAATTGATCAAAAAATGATAGAAATTAGTTTGAAAATATATTATTTTCGTTATTTCTATGTTTCAGAAATCAATAAAATTATTCCAGTTGTTTTTAAAAAGATAACTAATATAAGTAATTTACAATTAGAATATGTTAATAACCTAAATCTTGAAAACTATGATGAAGAGAAAATAAAAGATTTATTAAAAAATAAGTTTAAAAAGAACTTAAATAAAGAAATTATTCTTGGTATGACTTTAAATGGAGTTCATCGTGATGACTTGATTTTTAAAATTAATTCCTATGATGCTAAGATATATGCATCTGAAGGTCAACAAAAAATGATAGTAATTGCTTATAAAATAAGTGAATTATTGCTCTTTAAAAAAATTAAGAAAGAGTATCCAGTTCTTCTTTTGGATGATGTTTTTTCAGAAATTGATGTTAAGAAAAGAAATAATATTATTAAGTATTTAAAAAGTGATATTCAAGTAATAATAACAACTAATGATATTTTAAATATAGATAAAAGTTTAGTTGATGAAGCCAAGATATTTAAGATTAAAAATGGTAATATAAAAACAAAAGGTGGTGTTAAAAATGTTAGAAGAAAAAGTAACAAGTCATTATGATGCTTCAGATATTCAAGTATTAGAAGGCTTAGAAGCAGTTCGTAAAAGACCAGGTATGTATATAGGAACTACTGATGTTAAAGGATTACATCATTTAGTTTGGGAAATAGTTGATAATTCAATTGATGAAGCTTTAGCTGGGTATTGTAAAAATATTGAAGTAATTATTAATAAAGATAATTCTATAACAGTTAAAGATGATGGTAGAGGAATACCAGTTGATGTTCATCCAAAGACTAAGTTATCTACGGTAGAAACAGTTTATACCGTTTTACATGCTGGTGGTAAATTTGGTGGTGGTGGCTACAAGGTGTCAGGTGGTTTGCATGGTGTTGGTGCCTCTGTTGTAAATGCCTTATCTAAATGGGTTGAGGTAACGGTTTATAAAAATTCTAAAATATATAAAATTCGTTTTGAAAATGGTGGTCATACTGTAGAACCATTACATGTTGTAGGGGAATGTGCTGAAAACAGAACCGGTACTACTGTAAGTTTTAAACCAGATCCTGAAATATTTGATACAGATATTTATGATTATAATACTTTAAAAATAAGAATTCGTGAATTAGCTTTTTTAAATAGAGGTTTAAAATTAACAATTAGAGATGATCGAGACTTAGAAGATACTACAGGTGAAACTTTCCTTTATGAAGGTGGAATAAGTGAGTACGTAAGATTTATTAATCAAACTAAAACTCCTCTTTATGATGACATAATCCATTTAAGTGGAGAAAAGGATGGAGTATTCTTTGAAGTTGCAATGCAATACAATACAAGTGATACAGCCAATATTTATTCTTTTGTTAATAATATCAACACTCATGATGGTGGAACTCATGAAGATGGAGTTAAAAGAGCATTAACTAGAATTATGAATAAATATGCTAGAAGTAAAAATTTACTAAAAGAAAAAGATGAAAACTTAAGAGATGATGATGTTAAAGAAGGTTTAACAATGATTATTTCTTGTAAGCATCCAAATCCTCAATTTGAAGGTCAAACAAAAGGAAGACTTGGTAATAGTGAAGTAA
>CADBSI010000067.1 GCA_902797275.1 uncultured Erysipelotrichaceae bacterium
TAATATCAAAAAAAGCAAATCTTGAAATTGCTTTTTAAATTCTTATTTTAAATAAAAAAATAAAGAAAAATTCTTTTTTGCTATAAGCAATTATCTTTATTTAAAAAATAATATTTATAAATTTTAGATTTGACAAAAAAATCAAGACAAAAAATTTTTTAAAATTTTTTTAAGTTTACATACATTTTACATAACAAAGTAAAAGATTTACTAAGCATTTATACACTTAATAAATCTTTCTTTTATTTTAGAATCACCAAGTAATTTCATAATCTCATATAAATCAGGTGTATTAGTTTTAGTTGTTAAAGCAACTCTTAATACAGTTGAAACATCAGCAACCGATCCTTTATAAGCTTCAGGATTTTTTTTGTAATCTTTCATATTAGATGCATATCCTAAAGTATCACACATTTCTTTTATTTTATTGAACCAAATATCTTTATCTGATAAATCTAAATATTTATCTACATAAGTTTCTATAATAGTTTTAATTTCTTCTTTATTAGTTATTTTAACAAAATCATAAGTTAGATTCGTAAAATATTCATCAAACATATACCAAACATGATTTTTAATATCAGAATAACTTATATAATCTTTTCTTGGTTTAACACTTTCTCTTTCTATATTAAAAATTAAGGTTGCATATTCTTTATTATTTTTTAATATGTCATAAAATTCTTGATCAAATTCTTTAGTATAAGTTAATAAATTATCATATATTTCTGTTGCTTTTAATCTACTTAAATAATTTTTTGAAATATTAAATAGTTTATTAACATCAAATAAAGTTCCACTAGCACTTATCTTTTTAAAATCAAATTTAAATTCAGATATATCTTTATCAGGATTATTATCTAACCATTCTTCAAAGTTAGAATTAGCAATTGTCATTAAATATAATTTAACGGCTTCTTTTGGAATTCCTTCTTTATGATAATATTCAACACTAGCTTCTTTATCTTTTCTTTTTGATAGTTTTCTTCTAACTCCATTTTCATCTATTTTCATAACAAGACCAAGATGAGCATATTTTGGCTTTTTAAAATTAAAAATTGAAAATAATTGATCATGTATAGGAAAAGATGCAATCCATTCTTCTCCTCTTGTTATATGAGTTGTACGCATCAAATGATCATCTACTAAATGAGCAAAGTGATAAGTTGGTAATTTATCTGTTGATTTAATTAAAACAATATCTAAATCATTCTCAGGAAATTCTATATCCCCTCTTACCTCATCATGTAAAACTATTTTGTTATTAAAGTTTCCTGGAGATTTTAAACGAACAACATATTCTTCTCCATCTTTAATTTTTTGAATTGCTTCTTTAGTAGTTAAACTACGACACTTGGCAAAAGATCCGTAATAACCAATTCTTTCTTTATTAATTTCTTGAATTTCACGAGTTTCATTTAATTCTTCTTCTTTACAAAAACATGGGTAAGCAAGTCCTTTTAAAACTAAATATTTACAAAAAGTATGATAAATTTCTTTTCTTTCACTTTGAATATAAGGGCCATACGAACCAATACTTTCATATTCATTAATCATTCCTTCATCAGGAATTATATCAAAATTTTTTAAATCATTTAAAATACCAACAATGCCATTTTCTACACTTCTTTTTTGATCAGTATCTTCAATTCTTAAATAAAATATTCCATTAGTATCTCTTGCAGCTTTACAACTTTCAAAAGCTGATAACAGACTTCCCATATGAACAAATCCTGTTGGAGAAGGTGCAAATCTTGTAACCCTTGCTCCATCTTCTAAATTTCTTTCAGGATACATTTTTTCATAATCTTCTATTGTCTTATTGACATTTGGAAACATCAAATCAGCTAATTCACGTAATTCTTTTTCATTTTCCATAACAACACTCCTTTAATAATTCTATATCTTACTCTAAATACTTTTATTTGTCAATTTCTTTTTCATCATGTAAAAATTCTCTTATCTTATTTTTAGCTGTTGTTGTTTTAGCATAGTTTAACCAATCTTCTTTTGGAACATAAGCTTTTTCATCAGTTATAATTCTTACTCTATCTTGATTTTCTAAAACATAATCAAACGGAACATATTCATCGTTTACAATAGAGGCAACCATACTATTACCAACATCAGTATGAATTTTATAAGCAAAGTCAACAACTGTTGAACCACTTGGAAGCTCAATTACTTCTCCTTTAGTTGTATAAACATAGATATTACTTGAAAATAATTCTTTTTTAATTAAAGAAACAAATTCAATATTATCTAAAATTGTACTATCTAACTCTTTAATTGATTTAAAGAATTGAAAATTTTCTTCTAAATCTTCTTGCATTTTAATTCTAGCATTATTTTTATATTTAAACCAATAAGAAGTAAGACCATATATAGCCATAGTTTCCATTTCATTTGTTCTTATTTGAAATTGAATTAATCTATTATCTGGACCAAATACTGTTGTATGAATCGATTGGTATTTATTAGTTTTAGGACTAGCTATATAATCTTTAAAATAATTATTAATTGGAGTAAACATTGAATGAATTAACATTAAAGCTAAATAACAATCTTTTTCATTTTTAACAATTACTTTAACACTTATCATATCGTGAATAGTCTCGAATTTATTATTAGTCAATAATTTTTTATAAATACTATAATTATCTTTATAACGAATTTCAAGATTAGTTTTTATACCATTTTTCTTTAACAAATTAAAAACATTTTTTTTAACTTCTTCTAATATTTTTCTTGTGTTATCTTTTAAATCTTCTCTTTGTTTATTAATATCCCCATATAAACTTGGTTTTAAATATTTAAAACTAATGTTTTCAAGTTCATCTTTTATTTTACTAGCTCCTATATAATAAGCAAGTGGAACATATATTTCTAAAGTTTCTACAGCTTTTTTTTGTTGTTTTTCTAAACTTTTATATTCAAGAGTACGCATATTATGAAGTCTATCAACAAGTTTTATAATAATAATTCTTGGATCTTTTATTAAACTTACAATTATTTTTCTTAAATTAGAAGCACTTAATTCTTTAGAACTTGAAAAGTCAAATTTAGTCATCTTGGTAACACCATCAACTAAATCTCTTATAGTTTTATTAAAAATACTTTCAATCTCATCTAAAGTAGACTCTGTATCTTCAACAACATCATGAAGCATGCCTGCTATAACTGTATCCATATCAGCATTCATACAAGTCAAAATATACGCTATATTTAAAGGATGAATGATATAAGGTTCTCCACTTGCTCTTAATTGATCTTTATGATAATTGCTAGCATAGTTATAAGCTTTTCTTAATTTTCGAACATCAAAAGGAGTATATGATAAAACTTTTTTTTCTAAATCATTATATGTTATCATTAAATTCACCTACTTAACTAATATTATATAAAATAAATGATTTAAAAGCAACTTTTAAATCATATTATTTAATTATTTATTTAAAAAAATAAATTAACTATTTTGTTTTAGTTTCGATAAATCTTTTATTAAATTCATTATTACTTAAATATAAACTTTGATAATTAAATGGAATATTATTATACTTTAAATATTCAAGTCTTTTTCTTGTTAAAGATATACTTTGAATTAAATTTCTTGGATTTTTTATAATCAAATATTCTAAATTCTCTTGTTTATAAAATTCTAATTGACTGATTAAAGAATTTTTAGATTTACTTAATATACTAGGAAACTTTATTAATATTAATAAAATATCAGAATAAGTATAAGAATAATATTTAAATATATCTATTGTTTCTTTTATTTTTAAATTATTATAACCAAATATTTGAGGGGAAATTGTTAACATTTTAAGAACTACTACTTTTGGTATTTGCATACTTAAAAGAAAATTAAAAGTATTTAAAATATTATCTTCATGAAAACTTAGTATTTGAGGAAACTTTACTATCATTTTTGGTATTTCTTCTAAAGAAAAACCAAGATTTATTAAATAATTTATTTTTTTATTTAAATCACGATGAGAATAAACTGCAGGAAATTTCACGGTTATTTTTAAAATATCTTGTTTTTTAATACCTAAATTTAAAAATAAATTTATTGTTTCTTCTATTGTTTTATTAGAATAAGCTAGTATGTTTGGTAAACTTAGAATAATTTTGATTATATTATCTTTAGAATAGCCAAGATTTTCTAAATAATCTAGTTTATCTTTTAAAGTAGTAAGATTATAACCATATATTTGAGGAAACTTTGTTGTTAATTTAATAACTTGTTCTATAGTTAAAAAAGTTAATAAATAGTCATTTGTTATTTTTATTTTAATTAATAAAGTATTTTCTTTATATCTTATTAGTTCATAGTTAGTAATAATTTTAGATATTTTATCTTGAGAATAACCAAATTCCGTTAGGTATTTATTTATCATTTTTTATTTTATCCAAAATATCTCTACTAGCTACTAAACCAGTTGCAGCAGCTATAACGATATTTCCAGCTTTACCTGATCCATCTCCAATAAAATACATATTCATATTATTTGCTTTAAAGTGATTATCTGTTTCAATTTCATTACTAAAAAATTTTATTTCAGGTCCATATAATAAGGTTTCATCATTATTAACCCCAGGAATTATTTTATCTAAGGCTTCCAAACCATCTATAATATTTGTAATAATTCTATGTGGCATAACAAGAGCAAGATCACCAGGAACACAATCTTTTAAAGTTGGGGTTAAAAATTGTTTTTCTAGTCTACTACTTCTAGTTCTTCTAAATTTCTTTAAATCTCCAAGGGTTTGAATAATTGGCTTAGAATCCCCTAAAACATTAGCAATTCTTGCAATAGATTCTCCATATTCTCTTGTGTTGGTAACTGGTTCTGTTAAATTAACTTTACTAATAAAAGCAAAATTAGAATTATTGGATTTAATATTTTTCAAAGCATGACCATTAACACAAATATAGCCATAATAATTTTCTTTAGTAACAAAACCACCTGGGTTAGTACAAAATGTTCTTATTTCATCACCATAAGTTTTAGTTTTAATAAATATTGATGGATCGTAAATGACACTACATAAATCTTCTAATAACTCACGTCTAACTTCTACTCTTACTCCAATTTCAATACTTTGAGA
>CADBSI010000068.1 GCA_902797275.1 uncultured Erysipelotrichaceae bacterium
GTATTGTTTGTAAACTTAAATATTATACAACAGAAGAATTACAAGAAATAGTTTTAAGAACATCTAGAGTTTTAGATATGAAAATAACTGATGAAGCAGCCATGGAAATTGCCAAAAGAAGTAGAGGAACTCCAAGAATTGCTAATCGGCTATTTAAACGAGTTCGGGATTTTGCTTTAGTTTTTCAAAAAGAAGAAATCGATTTAGCAACTTCACTTGATGCCTTAAATCGTTTAAAAGTTGATACATTGGGGCTTGATGAAGTTGATCATCAATATTTAAGATCATTAATAGAAAAATTTAATGGGGGACCTGTTGGAGTTGAAACTTTAGCATCATCCATAGGTGAAGAGGTTACAACTTTAATTGATGTTTGTGAACCATACCTACTTCAAAATGGTTTTATTAAAAGAACCCCAAGAGGAAGAGTTGCAACTGGCAAGTCTTATAAACATCTAGGAATTAATTATCAAGAAAATTTATTTATTTAGGAGAAATATGAATGTAATTAATATTAATAAGGTTAAGGAAAACGGTTTAGAAAAAGACATATTTGAAATTACAATGATTGATGAAAAAGGCTATCAAATTAAAAATAGAATATCTAGTAATACTTTAATATTTAAAGATATGCTTGATAATTATGAGAAATATTTACAGCTTACTTATGATGAGATTATGAATAATATTAAACCGTTCTTTGAAAATAATGAAAAAGGTATTAAAAGAATGGGAACAGTTTCATTTTTTATTATTATGATTTTGATGTCATTTTTAACTTTAATTCCTGAAGAAACAGCTGTTTTTACTTTTATGGCTCTTATGATTCCATGCTTTTTATCTTTTACAGCCATGGCTTATAAAATCGATTATACTAAGGAAAATATAAAAAAATATGTATCTGATGAAGAATTAAAAAAATTATATATTGAATTTTCTAAAAAACTTTCTTGGGTTCGAAAACTTCAAAAGGAATACGCTTTTGTTTTTAATAAAATAATTGAAGATGAGCAAAGGGAAAAATTAGAAGAAAAAAGAATTGAAAAAGAGCATGAGGAACAGATAAGAATAAATCATAGAAAAGAAAAAGATTATTTGGATTATTTAAAATTACCATACTCAGAAAGAAAAAAATATTACCCTGAAAGAAGAAGAAGACCAGTTTTAAATGAAGAGCCACCTCTTCCAGATTTCTTGATTGAAAGAAATAATAATTATCGTGAATTTGCAAGAAGAGAGTTTGAACCTAAAAGAGATGTATTTATGACAAGTGTTAATCCAAAAAAAATAGAAAAATTAGTTTCATATAGCGTGCAACCTAGTAGTTCTTTAAAAATGATAAAACAGGATGAACAAATAGATAGAGTAATTAAAAAATAAGAAAGGAATAATTATATGAATATAACTAATATTACTAAAATTAGTGGGGAAAAGGTTAAATTAAAAGATTATGATTCTAAAAGAGAAGTATATGAAATTACTTATAAAGATTTAGAGGGAAATACTAGAACTATGCAAGTATATGCAGATTCTTTAAAGTTTAAAGATATGCTTGATTCTTATAGAGATAAATTAAGTAAAGTTCTAGCAGTTGTTAAAAAAGATATTAAGCCATTTTTTAATAGAGTTAAAAAAAGAAGAAATATATTAGCTATACCTTTATATGTTTATGCATTAGCTGTGATTGTCTTTTTTTGTATGCAACCTCCAGAAATAATTGCTATGCCTTTTTTAGTTTCTTTATTTCCGGTAGGAGGAATTCTTATTGCAATTAACGAAGATATAGACTATACTATCAATAATGTTAAAAATTATGTTGCTGATGAAAATGTTGTTAATTCCTTTTTAAAAGTTTGTAAACAATTAGGTTATGCCAATAAAATAAATAGTGAGCTAGCTCCTACTTTTAAAAAACTTATGGTAGAATCTGAAGCAGAAGAAAGGACTCTTGAAGAAAGTAGAAAAAAAGCTGAAACACAACTTCAAAAAAATGAACAAAAGCAAAGTGATTACATTGATTATTTAAAATTACCTGAAAAAGAACGAAGAAGATATTATGAAATGTCTAAATACAGACGCGTTGAAAAAGAATTTCGACCTGATGTTCCAAGTTTTATGCGAGAAGAAACTGATTATAGAATTAGAAGAGAAAATAATTACCGTGAATTTGCAAGAAGAGAATTTGAACATCCTAAATCTAATATTAATTTAGAAAGAGTTAATCTAAAAAAAATAAAAGAAATAGAAAGACCAGTTTTAACTCAAAGAGAAGAAAATAATAAAAAAATATTTATAACCAAAGAAGATATATTAAGAGAAAGAGAATTAGAAGAAAATACAATGAGGAGATGATAAAATGAAAGTTGAGGATTTTGATTACCCATTAAATGAAGATTTAATTGCTCAAACACCACTTGTTAAAAGGGATGAATCAAAATTAATGGTTTTAGATAGAAAAACTGGTGAAATTGAACATAAAAAGTTTTTCAATATAATTGATTATTTAAATCCAGGAGATGCTTTAGTTTTAAATGATACTAAAGTAATTCCAGCAAGATTAATTGGCGAAAAGATTGATACCAAAGCAAGTATTGAAGTTTTACTTTTAAAAGATATTGGTGAAGATACTTGGGTTTGTTTAGCAAAACCTGCTAAAAGAATTAAATTAGGTACAATTGTATCATTTGGTTCTGGTTTACTAAAAGCCAAGTGTGTAAAAATAGAAGATGATGGTATTCGTCATTTTAAATTAATATATGAAGGAATATTAATGGAAATACTTGATAAATTAGGTAATATGCCACTTCCTCCATACATTCATGAGAAATTAAAAGACAAAGATTTATATCAAACTGTTTATGCTAAGAATATTGGTTCCGCGGCAGCTCCAACAGCAGGATTACATTTTACTAAGGAATTACTAAAAAAAATAGAAGAAAAAGGCGTAAAAGTTTTGTATATAACTTTACATGTAGGACTTGGAACATTCCGACCTGTTATGGTTTCTGATATCAAAGATCATACTATGCATAGTGAATATTATTCAATGAGTAAAAGTGTTGCTGATGCTTTAAATGAAACTAGAAAAAACGGGGGAAGAATAATTGCAGTTGGAACTACTTCCACAAGAACTCTTGAAACCATTGCTTCTAAGTTTGGTAAGTTTCAAGAATCATCTGGAACAACCAATATATTTATTTATCCAGGTTATGAATTTAAAGGTATTGATGCTTTGATTACTAATTTCCATTTACCAAAGTCAACACTTGTTATGTTAGTTTCAGCTTTTTCTTCTAAAGAATATATATTAAATGCATATAAAGTAGCTCAAGATGAGGCTTATCGTTTTTTCTCATTTGGAGATGCAATGTTAATTAAGTAGGAGGATTTATGAATGATAAAGAAAAAAAATTAGATACTAAAACATTAAATGAATTAATAAAAACAGGTAGTATTCTTTTAAAAATAATGCTTACAATGTTTATTTTATCAATTTTTGTTTTAGTAATTTATTTACTTGATAAAACTAATGTTTTAATAACAATAGGACGTGTTTTAGGTATTTTATCACCTCTTTTTATAGGTTTATTAATTGCTTGGCTTTTGGAACCTGGCATCCGTTATTTTACTAAAAATAAAGTAAGTAGAAAACTTGCAACAGTTGTTGTTTACTTGATCTTTATATTTTTACTTATTTTAGTAATTGCTTTAATAATTCCGGAATTTATTTCGCAAGTAAATGAATTAATAATTAAAGTACCTGACTTTTTAAAATCAGTTAATACTTTTATAAATGATGCTTTTAAAAATACTGGTGATGTTGATTTATCAGGTATTAAAAGAAATTTAATTGAAACAATTAATAATTATGTTAATAACTTTGCTAGTCGTAATTTAACGGGAATAGTTGAAAAATTAGGTTCATCTATAAAAGTTATTTCTAATTTCCTTTTAGGTTTATTAATAGCATTTTACTTATCGCTTGATTTTTCTAAAGTAAGTAAATATATTACTATTGTTGTTCCTAATCGTTTTCATGAAGATTTATTAAAAATTAAAAAGCCTTTAAATGAAATGTTAAGAAATTATGTTAATGGAACTCTTTTATCTTGTTTATTTGTTATGATTTTATCTTTAATAGGATTTTTAATATCTGGAGTATCATCACCTTTATTGTTTGCAATTTTTTGTGCAATTACCAATTTAATTCCTTATTTTGGTCCTTATATTGGAGGAATACCAGTTGTTGCTGTTGGTTTTGCCATGAACCCATATGTTGGACTTGGCTGTTTAATAACTGTTTTAATAGTTCAAATTTTAGAAGGTAATATTTTAAATCCATTAATTGTTGGTAAGGCAGTATCACTTCATCCAATTACTTTAATGTTAAGTTTACTTGTCTTTGAATACTTTTTTGGTATTTTAGGTATGGTAATAGCAGTTCCAATAGTTGCTACTTTAAAAATAATTTACTTATTCTTTGAAGATAAATATCATTTTATTAATAAAATGAAGGAGAGATAATTTGAAAAAAATAGAATTGCATTTACATTTAGATGGATCAGTTAATTTAACTCTTGCTTCTACTCTTAGTAAATTAGATTTAAACATTGTTAAAAATAAAATGATTGCTCCTTTAAAATGTAAAAATTTAGGAGATTACTTAACAAGATTTGATTTTCCTATTTCTTTGATGCAAACCAAGGAAAACTTAGAATTAATTGCTAGTAAATTAGTCGATGATTTAATTAATGACGAAGTAATATATGCTGAAATTAGATTTAATCCTTTAGCATTTACTAGTACTTTAACATTAGATGAAGTAATAACTAGTATTTTAAGAGGACTAAGTAATAAAAAAATAAAAACTAACTTAATCTTATGTATGATGCGAGGCTACAATTATGATGATAATTTAAAAATAATTAATCTGGCTAAAAAATATTTAGGAAAAGGAGTAGTTGCAATTGATTTAGCTGGAGATGAAAAGAAATATAAATTAAAAGAATATCTAAGCTTATTTGAATATGCTAAAAGTTTAAATATTCCTTTTACAATTCATGCTGGAGAAACTGATAAAATTGATATACTGAGTGCTATTAATTTAGGAGCTAGAAGAATAGGCCATGGAGTATTTTCGATAACTGATGATAATCTAATTCAAAAGTTAAGAAAAAAAGACATCTTACTTGAAGTATGTCCTACTAGTAATATTCAAACCAATGCTTTCAATACTTACTTAGATCATCCAATTAAAAAATTATATGACTTAAATATTAAAATAAATCTTAGTACTGATAACATGACAGTTTCAAATACAACTCTTGAAAAAGAGTATGAAATAGTTAAAAAATACAATAATTTAACGGATTTAGATTTATTAAAAATGAATAAAGATAGTATCGATTATGCTTTTCTAAGTGATTTAGAAAAAGAAGAATTAAGAAAACAATTAGATATCTTGGATTAACTTATCTAAATAATCCAACATATCTTTTTTTGTATATTTATCTCGATTTAAATACTCCGTTATTAAATAAATGGTACCACCTAAATAAAACTTAACTACAATTTCTTTTTCTTTTAATTTAGTATTATCTAAAATATCTTTAACAAGTTTATTTAATAAAATATCAATCATGATACCATTTTTATTATTAATTAAGATATCTGTAAAAGATTTTTTATGTTCATTTATATAATCTAATAAAGTACTAAAAAAACTTAAATAATAACTTTTAATATCTTGATAATTATTTAAATTAAAAATTTTATTTTTTAAATTAGTTAACATATCATCTAATAAATCATATTTATCTTGATAATGATTATAAAAAGTAGATCGATTAACAAGAGCATATTTACAAATATCAGCTACTTTTATATTTTCAAAATTAGTTTGTTTCATTAAAAGAATTAAAGCATCATATAAATTCTTTTTAGTTTTAATAGTTCTTAAATCTTCCATAACAACACCTAATATTAGTATATTATTTTACATATTAATTGTAAAGATATTAGACATATTTTTAAAATTGTATATTATTAAACAAATAATTAAATATGTTCTATAATTAAATACTATTTTATTATAAAATTATTTTAGGAGTTAGATATGAATTATTTTTTAAATTTTGTTTTTATATTTTATATAGGAGCAACAAGTGGTTGGATACTCGAATTAATATTTCGAAGAATTGTCCATCATAAATGGGTAAATCCAGGTTTTCTAATAGGACCATATTTACCAATATATGGCTTTGGTTTAGTTAGTTTAACTGTTATTTACTTAATGTTTAATAATTTAAAAATACCAAGTATTTTAGTTATTATTCTAATGGGTTTAGTGATGACTTTAATTGAATTAATTGGAGGTTTAACATTTGTTAATAAACCTGTTAAACTATGGGATTATAGTAATAGATGGGGTAATTATAAAGGTATAATATGTCCTTTATTTACATTTATTTGGACTTTAATTGGAGCAGTTTATTATTACTTTATTGCTGGATTAATCATGGATAAACTTGCTTGGTTTAATAATAACTTATCATTTTCTTATATTTTAGGATTATTTACAGGAGTTATTGTAATTGATTATGTTTATTCAACTAAATTAATTTATAAAATAAGAAAATATGCACATGATAATAATGTTGATGTTAAATTAGAAGAATTAAAAACTGATATAAATGAATATCGAAAACAAAGAAAAGAAAAATACTCATTTATGTTTCCATTTAAACAAAATATTGATTTAAAAGAATATTTTGAAAAAGAATTAAAAAATAAAAAATTTAAATTTAAAAATCTAACTAAAAAGAAGGAGAATTTATGATAAAAGATTATATTTTAAAATATGAAAAATATTCATCACTTACATCAATTATGATGATAATACTTGCCATTTTTTTAATAGGAAAACCGGTTGCAACACTAGAAGCTTTTGTAATTGCTTTTTCATCTATTATGATAGTAGAGGGAATTATTAGTTTTGTTAATTATTTTACTGTTGATAAAACTTATAGATTAACTAGTTTTGATTTAATAAGTGGTATTATTACTACTTTAACAGGAGTACTTTTATTTATTTATAGAACTAGTTTAATAAATGTATTTCCAATTATTCTAGGTATTTGGATAATTATAAATAATTTATTTAAAATGCAAATATCAATTAATTTAAGTACAATTGAAAGTAGTGGTTGGACTTATTTCTTACTTTTAAATATCTTATTAATAATATTTGGAATAGTTTTAATTATTAATCCATTTACATCTTTAGTTGCAATTACAACTATGTCAGGTATTATCTTATTAATATGTGAATGCATTAATTTAGGTGAAAGTATTTATTTAACTTATAAAATTAAAAAATTATAAAAAAAGCCTTGTTTTTATGATATAAACCCCGTTTCTTGGACAAAATAGAAACGAGGTTTTTTAGTTTGAAACTTATTAAATTTTCTCTTTTATTTACTTGAAAATATCTTCTAAATATGATATTCTTTCTATAGTAGAGGTGTATTATGATAATTAGAAAACCTTATGCTTTTTTAATAAAGTATTTTAAATTAATTCATATTATTTTATTTTTCTTATTAATATTTTGTTTATTTAAAACAAGAGCAATTTATTTTTTCTTTAAAAATTATTTAACAACAGGAACTTATTTATATACTTCTAATATGGCAAGTAGTTATGTTGGGATTTTATATTTTATTGTTGTAATAATTTTAATTGGAATGTTTTTACTTATCTTTCTTTTAATGAGGCAAAAGAAGAAACCTATTTTTTACTATGTAAGTGCTTTAGGTTATTCAGCTTTAACCTTTATTTCTTTAATAATTTTTAATTATGTTTATACAGCTCTTGAATATAATACTTTTTCTAATCAAGCTTTAGTATTACTTCGAGATTTATCAATGGTTTTATATTATCTTGATTATTTCTTTTTAAGTGTTGCTTTTATTCGAGGATTTGGTTTTAATATTAAAAAGTTTAACTTTGAAAAAGACATAAAAGAATTAGATATAACTGATAGTGATAGAGAAGAAATAGAATTAAAAAGTTCTCTTGATTATGATAAAATTACTAATACTTTAAGAAGAAAAAAAAGAGACTTATCTTACTATGTTAAAGAAAATTCTTATATTTTAACGGTTTTTTTAGTTATTTTTTTCTTAAGTTTAACGGCTTATATTTCACTTAATAAATTAGTTATTAATAAAGTTTATAAAGAAGAAGAAGTAATTACTATTGATAAACTAGATTTTTTAGTTAATAATTCTTATATAAGTTCTTATGATTATGATAATAAAATAATTAAAAAAGATAAAAAGTTTATTGTTATAGATTTTAATATTACTAATAATTATGATACAAGTGTTAGATTAGATATTGAGAATACTAGATTAAAAATAGATGATGAATATTATTATCCTAAATTTATAAATTCTTTTAGTGATATTGGTGCAACTTATAAAAATCAAAGCATAAAAAGTAAAACTATGAGTACTTATCTATTAATATTTGAATTATCAGCTAAAACTAAAGTTAAAAATGCTTATTTAGAAATATATGCTGGTAAGAAAGAAGTTAATAATCAAGCTGTTTTAATTTATAAAGAAGTTAAAATAAATCCAAAGGAATTTAACAAAAGCAATATAGGTACTTATAATTTAAATGAATTAGCAACTATTAATACATATTTTTTTAAAGATGCTAAATTTAATATTAGTAAATATGAACTTTTAGAAGTTTCTAATTATACTTATACTAAGTGTGGAAGTGATGATGTTGGAACTTGTGTTGATTATAATGCAAGTGTTGTTCCAGGTATTGGTAAAGTTTTATTAAATCTTGAGTACTCTTTTAGTGATTCTAAAGATATATTTAAATTTATTAATATAAAGTATACTAAAAATAATAAAGAATACTATCTTAAAAATAATAGTATAAAAAATATAACACCTAGTAATTATCCTAGTAATTCAGTTGTTTTAGAATGTAGTAAAGAAATACTAGATGCTAGTAAAATAGTTTTAATTTTTAACATGAGGGGAGTAGAATTCGATTATGTTCTTAAATAAAAAAGGCTTTGTTTTATTAGAAACTTTAGTTGTTACCATTTTTACTTTAATTATTTTTACTCTTTTATATACAAGTGTTGTTCCACTTCTTGGAAGATATAAAGAATTATCTTATTATGATAATGTAGATATTACATATGATTTATATTATTTTAAAAATATAATTAATTCTGATAGTAATTTTGATAATATTAGAAATAATCCTAAAGGTTATCAAAAAATTGAATGTGAACAATTAGCTAATGGAAATATCTGTAATGATTTAGAAAGTATTTTAGATTTTAATTCTAAAACTGAGTTAGTTTATTTAAATATGGACAAGAAAGATGATTTAAAAAGAGATGAGAATTTTTCTACTGATTTAAGAAATTATTTAGATACTATTGATACAACGGGTGAAGTAATATTGCTTCAAAAAAACTCTTATGTTAGTTATTTAAATATTAAAAATAAAGGAGGAAATATTTCACCTCCACCTGATCCAGGTACACCTATTTGTACTATTACAATTAGTAATAATAACTCGGAAGCAGGTATTACAACTTCAGTTTCATGTAATCCAAATGGAGGGTCTGCTTGTAGGAGTGATAATCCAACTGGAGATATAAATTTAAAGACAAGTAAAACTTATACTGTTTATAATGAAGCTGGAAATTCTAGTACTTGTACAGTTAATATAAGTTCTAAATTACAAAAAGCTGTTTGTACGACTGCTACTTGGGGAAATAGTAAAACTGAAAATAAAGCGTCTTCTTGTAAGGCTCAAAGTGAAAGTGATGCTAATAAAAACTTATGGAATTATGTTATTACTTGTAGTAATAATGGTTATACTTATGGTGGCTCTTGTACTTGTAATACCTCAGTACTTTATTCTTATGTATGCAACAGTGATATCTATAATTTAGGTGGATGTTCAGCTTATTGTAATAAAGTTTATTTTACAACTGGATCAGGTACTTGTACTAGAAAAACAACTTATAAAAAAACAACTAAATCAAGAACTGGATGTTCTACTTGGGGAGCTTATACTAATACAACAAGCTGTACTCAAGAAAACTATAAAACTAGTTGTAGAACGATTTATATTGGTAATTAAGCCTTGTTTATTAGGCTTTTTTCTGTTATACTTAACTAGTTAGAAGGTGTTATATGTACTTAAAAGAAATAGAAATATCAGGGTTTAAATCATTTGCTGATAAAATAAATTTAAATTTAAATAATGAAATAACTTGTATTGTTGGTCCTAATGGATCAGGTAAAAGTAATATAGTTGATGCTATTCGTTTTGTTCTTGGTGAACAATCAGTTAAATCCCTTCGAGGAGATGCTTTAATGAGTGATGTAATATTCTCAGGTTCTAAAAATCGTCAACCAATGCATGCAGCAAGTGTTAATTTAACTTTTGATAATACTGATAATTATTTAAATATTCCCTATAAAACAGTTTCTGTTAAAAGAAGATTATATAAAACTGGGGATAATGAATACTTTTTAAATGGAGAAAAGTGCCGTCTTAAAGATATAGTTGATTTATTTTTAGATAGTGGTATGGGAAGAGATTCCTTTAATATTATTAGTCAAGGAGATATTTCTAAATTATTATCAAATTCTCCATATGATAGACGACTTGTAATAGAAGAAGCAGCTGGTATTTTAAAATATAAAAAAAGAAGAGAAGAAGCATTCAAAAAACTTGATAAAACTAATTTAAATCTTGATAGGGTAAACGATATTATAAATGAAGTAGAAGTAAGAGTTAAACCTTTAGAAGAACAAAGTAAGAAAGCAACTTTATATAAAGAATTAAAAGATGAACTAGAAAACATTGAAGTAGGTTTATTAGTAGCTGAAATAACTAATTATAATCAACAATGTTTAATTAACAAAAATAAATTAGTTGATTTAAATAATATAATTCTTTCTTTAACCAAAAAAACAACTGATCCTATAATAGATGAACTTAAATTAAAAGCTATAAATATTAATAAGCAAAAAGAAGATATTAATCAAAAATTACTTGATTTATCAAAAACAAAAGAAGATGTTAATAGTAAAAGATTACTTTTAAAAGAAAGAATTAAATTCAATGCAACTGATATTAAAAATCAAGAAAAAATTAATTATTTAACTGATAAAAAACTAGAACTTGAAAATAAAATAAAAGTACTTGAAAAAGATTTAACTACAAATTCTATGAATACAACTACTTTAGAAAATGATATAACTAATTTAACTAATAATTTAGATAATTTAAATAAGAAAAATACTAGTTATAATTTATCTTTAAAAGAAAAAGAAAATGAATATGATAGATTATTAAATAAAATTGAAATAATAAAAAATAATATCTATGAAAATTCTTATTTAAATAACAATGTTAAAAGAGTATTAGAAAATTCTAAATTAAAAGCACTAGATGCTTTAATTAATTTAATTAAAATAGATCCTAAATATAATACAGTTTTAGAAGTTGCAACTAGCAGTAATAAAAACTTTTTAGTAGTTGAAACAAAAAGTGATGCTTCTAAAATAATAGATTATTTAAAACTTAATAACTTAGGTCGAATTACTTTTTTACCACTTGAAGATATTAAAGGAAAATATGTTGATTTGGATACCCAAAGTAAATTAACTGATTTAACTGGTTATTTAGGTGTTTTAAGTGATTTTTTAGAATATGATTCTAAATATAAAGAAATAATATTAAATCAATTTGGTAATATTTTAGTAGTAGATACTAAAGAAAATGCTAATTATTTAAGTAAAGTTATTAATAACCGTTATAGAATTATTACTTTAGATGGAGAAATATTTCATGTAGGAGGTAGTATAACCGGAGGAAGTTTAAAAACTGGAGGACTTGCTCTTGCTAAACAAGAACTAACTGATTTAAATTTAGATAGTAATAACTTAAAAAATACTATTCTTACTTTAAGAGAAAATATAAATAATAATTTAAAAGAAAAAGAAGTATTAGAAAATAACTTATATTTAAAGAAAAGAAACTTATTATTATTAACAGATGAATTAAAAGCTTTACAAGAAAGACTTAGTAATAATAAAGAAGAACTTAGTAATTTAAAAATAGAATTAGATTCCTATGATTCTAAAACATTTGATCAAGAATTATTAAAATTAAATCAAGAATACTATGATTTATCTTTAAAATATGAGTTATTAGTAAAAGATAAAAATGAATTTATTAAAGAATATGATAATATTCAAACTAATATTTTAGAAAAAGAAGGTCTTCTTAAAGAAAATAATTTATTATTAAAAACTAAAGAAAAAGAAGTTCATGATTTAGAAATATTAACTAATAAATTAGAAAATAAATTAGATAATAATTTAAATACTTTAAATCAAGATTATAATTTAACTTATGAAGGTGCTAAAGAAAAATATTATTTAGATAAAGATTTAGATTTAGCTAAAGAAGAAGTATTAGATTTAAAAAATAAATTAAAAAATATTGGTAATGTTAACTTAGATAGTATTGAAGAATATAAAGCAGTTAAAGAAAGATATGATTTCTTAACTAATGAAAGAAATGATTTATGTCATGCAAAAGAGATGCTTTATTCTTTAATAAGTGAGATGGATGATGTTATGCAAAGTGATTTTTTAACGACTTTTAAAGAATTAGAAATTGAATTTAAAAAAGTCTTTAGAGAATTATTTAAAGGAGGAGATGCCTCTTTAAAACTAACAGATCCAACTAATTTAATGGAAACAGGAGTTGATATTATAGCATGTCCACCTGGTAAGAAATTAAAAACAATTACTCTTTTATCAGGAGGTGAAAAAACTTTAACAGCTATTAGTTTATTATTTGCTATTTTAAATATTAGAATGGTACCATTTTGTATCTTTGATGAGGTTGAAGCAGCTTTAGATGAGGCTAATGTTGATAACTTTGGATCGTATTTGCATTCTTATAAAAATAAAACTCAGTTTTTATTAATTACTCATAAAAAAAGAACTATGGAATATGCTAAAACTTTATATGGTATTACAATGCAAGAATCTGGTGTATCTAAAATTGTAAGTGTAAAATTAGAAGATAATAAGATTAACTAAAAGGGTTTACAACTTAAAAGAAATAAGTTATAATAACACCTGTTGGAGGAATTATGGAAAAAAATAAAAATTATAAACATGAAATAACAATAAAAATAGAAGGTGAAGAATGGAAAAAAGCTTTGGAAGAAGCTTATCTTGAAAATAATAAAAAAGCGAAGATTGATGGTTTCCGTCCAGGTAAAGCTCCATATGATGTATTTGTTAAACATTATGGTGTTGAATCTTTATTTATGGATGCTGCTGATAAAGTATTACAACCTGCTTATTTAAAAGCTATAACTGATTCTAAATTAGTACCAGTTGTTGAACCTAAAGTAGATTTAAAAGGTGTAAGTGAAAAAGAAGTTGAATTTGTTTTTACAATTATTACTAAACCTGAACTTAAAATCAAAAAATATGAAGGTTTAAAAGTTAAAAAAGACAAATTAGAAGTAAAAGAAAGTGAAATTAAAGATGAAATTGATCACTTACTAGAACAATATGCTGAATTAGTAATTAAAGAAGGAACTGTAGAAAATGGGGACACTGTTATAATTGACTATGAAGGATCAGTTGATGGAGTTCCATTTGAAGGTGGAAAAGCCCAAAACCAAAGTTTAGTAATTGGTTCTAAAACTTTTATTCCAGGATTTGAAGAACAATTAATTGGTATGGAAAAAGAAAGTGAAAAAGATATCAATGTAGTTTTTCCAGAAGATTATCATGCTGAAAATTTAAAAGGAAAAGAAGCTGTATTCAAAGTTAAAGTTCATGAAATTAAAACTAAAAAAAATCGTGAATTAGATGATGAGTTCTTTGAAGATTTAGGAATGGAAGGAGTAAATTCAGTTGAAACTTTAAAAGATGCTATTAAAGAACATTTAGAAGCTCACAAAAAAACTGACATTGAAAACAAATTTGTAGACGATATGTTAGATGCAATTTCTAAAGAAACTGAAGTTGATATTCCTGAAGAAATGGTTGAAGATGAAATTAATCATTTAATTAAAAGATTTGAAGATCAATTAAAATATCAAGGAGCAAGCCTAGATTTATATTATAAATTAACTAATTCAACTGAAGAAGCTTTAAGAAGTCAAGTTGAAAAAGAAGCATTTAAAAATGTTTTATACCGTTTAATTCTTGAAGAATTAGTTAAAATTTTAAAAATCGAAGTATCAGATGAAGAAGCTAAAGAAGAAATTAAAAAAATGGCCGAAGAATACCATGCAACAGAAGATGAAATCTTAAAAGAATTAGGTAGCATGGACATGGTTAAATATGATATTGAGGTTAAAAAAGCCTTTGCTAAACTAGAAGAATTAAATAAATAATTAAAAAAATAGATTTTATTTCCAAAATATTATCTATTTTTTTATACTTTTTTCTCTTGTACTATTTTTTCATTATCATGAATTAATAAATATTATTAGTAAAATGCCTTTATTATTTACTGATAAAAGCTAATTTCTTTTCCATCTTTTTAAATATTTTTCTTTCTTTTAGTTATTTTCTTTCTAAAAAAATAAAAAATGTTATATAATATGTTTGGTGATTTAGATGCCAATTATTGGAATAGTTGCAAGACCTAGTGATAATAAAAAAGAAAAGTATGATTATGTTTCAGATAATTTAAGAAGAGCAGTTATTAAAAGTGGAGGAATACCTCTTGCTATTTTATCAACTGATAAAAGAATATATGAATTAGATAAACATATAGAAAACAAATTAGATGAAGAAACTAAAACTAATTTAGATAAAGTTTTAAGTCTTTGTGATGTAATAATATTTCAAGGAGGATCAAAGTTTTATCCAACTGATAAATATATTGCTAAATATGTAATAGAAAATGATATACCAGCTTTAGGAATTTGTCTTGGTATGCAATTATTAAATCATGTTGATAATCATGAAAAATCAATTTTAATAAAAATAGATAAACATTTAGATAATAATAAATATGTTCATGAGATAGATATATTTAAAGATACTTTATTAAGTAATATTTTAAATAAAGAAAAAATAAAAGTTAATTCAAGACATCGACTAGCTATTTTAAAATTAAATAATTTTAAAGTATGTGCTAAATCTAAAGATAAGTTAATAGAAAGTATTTATTATCCTGGAAAAAGATTTATTTTAGGAGTACAATTTCATCCTGAAGATATGTATTTTTATGATGAAAATGCTAGATTAATTTTTAAAAGATTTATTGAGGAGTGTCAAAATGTTAGATAAGTTTTTAGATGATTATGTTAATAAAATGTATTTAAATTCTAATATTAATATGAGTTTAGAACAAAGAAATTTATATAAGAAAGATGATTATTATGTTTTATTAAAACCAGTTGTTTTATTACTTAAAAAGTATCCTGATTATTCTTTAGAAGAGTTAAGAAATAAGTTATTTGAAGAGTCTGGTTTAAGAGAAAAAATAAAAAAATTTATTTATGAAGATAAAATGACACCTGGAGCAGTTATTACTTATGGAACTAATAATTATAGAGAAACTTTGGTAATAGGTAATAGAGAAGAAGTAGTCTTTAAAAATGGAAAAATTATTCCAAGTATTAAAGAAATGACTTATGATACGATTTTTGATCTAGCATCTATTACTAAACTTTTTACAAGTGTTAGTATTCTTTTATTAGTATCAAAAGGTATGATTAATTTAGATGATAAAATAGTAAAATATGCAAGTAATTTTAAAAATTTAAGAGATGTTTCTATTTATGATTTATTAAGTTTTAAAGTACCTCTTAAAACAAGTAAAAGATTAGATGATGTGTCTTTTATGGAAGCTAAAGATATTTTAAATAATATAGAAGTTTCTTCTCTTGAACATTTTAAAAACCCTTATACTGATATGGGAGCAATTGTTTTAAAATATGTAATAGAAAATGCTTCTGGTATGCCTTTTTATGATTTTTTAGATAAAGAAATACTAAGTCCTTTATTAATGCAAGATACTAATTATCAAACTAAGTATAAATTAGATAGAGTAGCTTCTACTACTTTAGGTGGTATTATAACAAATGATGGTTTTATAAGAGATACAACAGGGGTTAAAGGTTTACCTCATGATAAGAAAGCTAGAGTTTTACTTCCTAATGGTATGCCAGGTCATGCTGGCTTGTTTTCAACAGCTAAAGACATGTCTTTATTTGCTAAAGGATTAATAAATAAACAAGTTTTACCAATGAATTATTTAGATAGTTTAGCTGTAAATAGAACTGGTAAAAAGGAAATTGTAGATGGATCTGAAAAATATGTTCAATACTTAGGCTATTTATGCTATTTAAAACATCCTAATTTAAAAGATTCCGAACTATTTCATGCCATGTCAGGCAAAAGTTTTGCATCAGCTGGTTTTACTGGTGGCGAGTTAACAATTGATCCTTTAAATGAAATATATTTCTTTCTAGGAACCAATAGAGTTCATAATAGAATTATTAGAAATACATCTGGTAAAGATATAAAAGAATTAGAAGTAGATGGAAGTATTATTCCAAATGCTAGTAAATTTGCTTGGCAAAGAGATGAGTATTTAGTTCATCCTTGTTTAAAACTTGCTATTCAATATAAGATGTTAGAGGACTTTTATAAATTATGCAAAGAAAAAATTCCAACAAAAGAAATAACTAAAAAGCTTTAAAATGTGTCAAATATATGTAAATTTGAAAAGTTTTTTTAAATTTTTTTTGACTAGATTTTTTTTACAAAAGTAGAATTTATAAATATTATTTTTTAAATAAAGAAAATTGTTTCTAGCAAAAATAAATTTTTCTTTATTTTTTAATTTAAATCGAGAATTTAAAAAGTGGTTTTATGATTTGCATTTTTTAATATTATCTGTTATGGTGTATTCATCCGGATCAAATTTACTTAAATATTTAAGTGGAAGGGGGAATATGAAAACTGAAATTTTACAAGTAAGAAATGATATTTTGTTTTCTAATTTATTTAATGAGAAAGATATAAAAGCTGCCATCATGGGTAGCATCTCAGATCTTAGAATGTGATGTAAAAGAATTAAAAGGTAAAGTAAGTGTTAAAAATGTAAGACTAACAAGAACCAA
>CADBSI010000069.1 GCA_902797275.1 uncultured Erysipelotrichaceae bacterium
ATATTTAAAACTATGTCTTATTTTGTTATTATTATTTATCTTTTATAGTTTTTGCAGTTTCCTTAAATAAAGATCCTCTTTCTTCACATTCTTTGTATTGATCCCAAGAAGCTGAAGCTGGACTTAATAAGATAACATCACCACTTGCTGAACTTTTATAAGCATCTTTAAAAGCATCTTTTAAATGTTCATGAACAATTGTTTTAATACCTAAACTATTTCCAAATTCTAATACTCTCTTACGACACTCACCTATTCCAAGAATTAATTTAACATTTTTCATAAATGGTTTTAACTCATTAAAATCTTGCCCACGTTCAAGACCACCTAAAAAGATAATAGTAGGTTCTGTGAAAGCATTTAAAGCAATTTGGGTACATTTAATATTAGTTGCCTCAGTATCATTATAAAACTTACGATTATTAATAATATCAACAAGTTCTAAACGATGTTCTACACCTCTAAAACTTTCTAAAACTTTACAAATATTTTCATTCCTTACACCTAATTCTTTACAAATTATAATTGATCCTAAAGCATTACTAACATTATGATCTCCTTTTAAAAACATTTTATCTCTTGCCATAATAACTTCATCTTTATACATTAAATTAGAATTTAAATAACTTGCATCTGCTTTTTCTTTTACAGAAAAATACATCTTTTTAGCCTTTAAATTACTAGTTTTTTTCATACTATCATAATTATCTAAATTAAGAATTGCTAAGTCATTACTTGTTTGATTTTTAAATAATTTTAATTTAACATCTTGATAAGTTTCATAATCACCAAAGAAATCAATATGAGCTGGACTTAAATTGGTAAGAAGAGCTATATCAGGCTTGAAGGTATCTAAATTAGCAAGTTGTTGACAAGATACTTCCATAACTAAAATATCATCATCTTTTAAAGTATCAACAACACTTGTTAAAGGATAACCAATATTACCTGCAAGTTTTACTCTTGATCCATATTCTTCTTTTAAAATATTATAAGTAAGAGTTGTAGTTGTTGTTTTACCATTTGTTCCTGTAATAGCAATTAATTTTACTTTTGGTAATAAGTGATATGCAAACTCTACTTCATTTATAACTGGTATATTTAATTTTTTAGCAAGTATTACATATTTATGATCATTTCTAATACCAGGATTTTTAATAACATAATCAAAAGAACTATCAAGTAAATCATCAGGATGACTTCCAAATATACATTTAACTCCTTTTTCTTTTAACTTAGTTATTTCTAAATTATCAGTTTCTTTCATATCATTTAATATTACTTCATTATTTAATTCAATTAATTTAGAAGCACAGGAAATACCACTTCTAGCAGCACCTAATACTAATATTTTTTTATTTTGAAACATACTAACCTCCATATAAATTATATTATTTATTATTTTAAAAGTAAATGAATTTGACTAATTTTAAATATAAAGTTTGACTAGTTATTTATTTTTATTTATAATTATTTTGGTGATATTATGTTGTTTGCAAGTAATAATTTAAATAAAGTATTAGAAGTTGAAAATATTTTAAATAGAAAAATTTTATCTTTAAAAGATCTTGATTTTAAAATAAATGTTTTAGAAACTGGGAAAACTTTTAATGAAAATGCTATTATCAAAGCTAAAGAAATATATGAATTAACTAAAATTCCAACTATTGCTGAAGATAGTGGTTTAGAAATACCTATTTTAAATGGTTTTCCTGGAGTTAAAACTAATAGATTTTTAGGTAGTAATAAAACTGATAGTGATAGAAATCAAAAAATTTTAGAAATGATGCAAGATAAAAATGATAGGACTTGTTATTTTACTTCTTGTTTTGCTTATTATGATGGAAAGAATTTAGAAACTTTTACAAGTTCTCTTAAAGGAACAATAGCTTATGAAGAACATATAAATATGGGGTTTGGCTTTGATAGTATTTTTCTTTATAATAATGAATATTTATCCGATATGAGTATTTCTAATAAAAATAAAATTAGTCCAAGAACTACATCTTTAAAAAAATTACAAGATTTTTTACAAAAAAATATTGATTTAATAGATTAATTATGATATTATAAATTAGCAAATGCAAGAAATGGACCCTTAGCTCAGTTGGTTAGAGCATCCGGCTCATAACCGGGCGGTCATAGGTTCGAGTCCTATAGGGTCCACCATTTTTATGCGGGTATGGCGGAACTGGCAGACGCGCTAGTCTTAGGAACTAGTTCTTCGGAGTGCAGGTTCAATTCCTGTTACCCGCACCA
>CADBSI010000070.1 GCA_902797275.1 uncultured Erysipelotrichaceae bacterium
AAATTATACCTAATGCAATTGAAATTGGAACATAAAGTGTCCAAGCATTTAACCCCCAATGATAATGAGAATAACTCTGAGCCATTTCATAGGCTGAAATACTTAGAGGTTCCAAACCGAATGGCGGATTTGATGAATATATAATACTTTCAATAAATCCAAAAACTATGAGTCCTGCACTACAACTAGTTGTAAACATCATAGCAATCCACGAAAACGTACTATACTTTGGTTTTTCATTTCCTAATCTAACATCTTTATATGGTCCAAAAACTATCCAAAGAGAAAATAGAAAAGCAGCTATATTAGCACTTATAAATAACCAACTAAAATTATGAGATATATAATTATATACTTTATCTACATTTTCCTTTACAAATTCTAAATTAAAAACCACCAATAATAAAACAATTACTATTGTTAATATGGCAGGTATAAATCTTTTTTTATCCAAATTTTTCATAAGAACCTCGCTTAATAATGATTTTTGTTTA
Organism: uncultured Erysipelotrichaceae bacterium; assembly: GCA_902797275.1. Lineage (GTDB taxonomy): Bacteria > Bacillota_I > Bacilli_A > RF39 > UBA660 > RUG591. The sequence goes on from CADBSI010000070.1 coordinate 495, forward strand.
TTTTGTGAACTACCTTAGAAATTATTGGTTTCAAATCCTTATAGTACCAAAAATACTTTACTTTTGCTCCAAATAATTCACAAATCCATTTAAATAAACCTACTTGTTTAGTTTTAACTCTATCATTAAAATCTAACATTTCAACCATTGCTTTAAAAGGTTTGAATTTTTTATAAGCAGTTTTAAACACTTCTTTATCAAGCATGCTACTCGTCCAAAGAATAGGTAAATTCATACCAGCAACAGTTGAAGCCCAACTCCATGTTGAATTTCTAAAATTAATTTCTAAAAAATAATAATTATCATTTTGATCTACTAGAAACTCTACAGAAAATATACCATCAAAGCCAATTTTTTCAAACATTTTATCTAATTTTTCTTCTAGTTCTTTATGATGGTTATTACTTATTAACATGTAATTACTATACGCACCTTCTTTAACATACAAATAATCGCTTGATATAGCATAAAGAACACTTTTACCCTTGTTACATGAATAACCATCATAACATAGTTCATTTTTCTTGATAATATATTCTTGGACTAATATTTCTTCAGCCTCAATCTTATTTAAAGCATCTTGTAGTTCTTTCTCATTATAACACACATATGAATCATCTTTCCAATTATCTTTAGTTGATATCAAAGCTTTTGTTAAAGCAGGATAAACAATATCTTTAGGAATTGTTTTATCTTTTAATTTCCAACTTTTTGCCACGTTCAACCCACACTCTACTGCTAAAGACATAATTTCATCTTTCTTCATATATTTTGTTATTCGGCCTTCTTCTCCAGCATTATAGAAAATAAATTTGTCTTTTAATAAATTATAATTTTTATCTAATAAACTAGTCATTTGATCATCACTAGTTAATACAAAAGGCTTTTCTTCTTCATTCCCATATTCTTTTATTAATAAATTTAATCCTTCTTCATTACTGTTTACTAGATGCAATTTAGAAATATATTTACTTTTAGAAGTTAAACCATAACTTGCCTTTTTTATAATAGCTATTGGTTTTATTTTCGCAATTCCCAAACTTCTTACTAGCCCAAGTGGATTATAGTGTTCTCCGCCGAGAACAATGTATTTTCTTTCATTCATAATTTTTTACCTCCAAACTTTCTTAACTCTTTTACTATTTTTTGATATATTCTTCCCAATAATAAAGTAACTTTATTTACATATTTTTTTATATTTAATATGAGTCTATTTTTTTTATGTAAACGTATATCATCTATAGTTTTCTCGTTATAAATAAGTTCAATACTTTTATCTGTTTTATTAATAACATAATTATCTAAGAAATTAGTTATTACTTTAACTTGTGGAACATCATTTGTATAATAATCATTATAAATGTTACCATCAATTTCCAAATATGCATATTTAATACAATTATTATTTTCTAAAACTTCTATTTCACCAATTTCTATATCATTTTTATCATCAAATATTATTTCTAATTTTTTAATTTTTTCTAAATTTAGATTACTTGCTTTATATACGTTATTTTCATATTTAAATGTTGTATTTAAAGTTTCATCATTTGTTTTTAAAACGATCTTTTTTATTGAATTTTTAACATAAATTTTTATTACATTTATGTTAAATTCATCTAGAAACTCTATTGTTACTTTTTTGTCTTTATCAGTTTTATTTATAATAGTGTAACCTTTGTTTAAAGTTACCACTCTATTTATACCACCGGTTATATTATCAGTATCAAACAACATAAAATCGTTTAAATAATCTGGATTTCCACTTGAAACATTTATTTTAGCTTTATTAAGCAAATTATCTGTATTTCTTTCAAAAAACACTAAATCACTATTTACTACTTGTTTAATTCTATTTAATATGTATTGACTTTTATGTTTTAACAATCCATAAAAGTAAATATTTTTTAAATATAAATAGTTTGTTGCCTGTTTAGGATTTTTAAAAATAACACGATTTTTCCAATTAAAATACGGATTTTGTAAAGTTTCTAAACCATTTTCTTCTTTTAAAAATTTAGTACTAGGATTATTAAAATTATAATCTTCATATCCCTTATACGATGTTGGATATGCAAAGGCTTTTAAAACTTTTGGATGATAATTATTATTTTCTTTTAAAATTCTGCCTAAAGCCTTTTCTAACGAAAGAGATAAAGCCCGATGATCTGGATGCGAGTCAAAATCTATACCAATAATAATATCTGGCATTTCATCAAGTATAATGCTATTAATATCATTAACAAAATTTTCTTTGTTGAAAATTGCATGCTCATGGTACTTTAAAAAATGATAATCATTATTATAAATGGACTTTGTAAAAGAATTGTTTTTATTATCAATCCATTTATCCTTTTCATGATATAAATGAGTTTTAGCTTCGGGAATTTGATCAGAATACCCCATAAAAATAATGTTATTCTTTTTTATTCCAACAATTTTTAAACTATCAATACCTTCTTTTAAACGATACTTTTCTTTTACTACATAATTACCATTAGTAGAATATACAACTTTTATATTTTTAGCAATATTTCTAATTTTATAAAGTAATCCATAAGCAATATTTATTTCATCATCTTGATGGGGCACGAATAATAACACTTTTTTATTTTTAAATAAATCACAATTCATCTTATGCTGACTCCTTCAAGGTTTTTTCTATTTTTATTTTTTTCAACAGTATAATACTAAATGATTGAACTGCATAAGATATTACTATTCCAAACATTCCTAAATATTTTACTAATATTAAAGCTACTACAAAATAAGCAAGATTTGTTATAAGTACATATATAAAGTCTTCTTTTACTTTTCCCATTGAAATAAATAACGGATGAATTGTTGTAAAAGATATTGATATAGTGTGAACAACTATATAAGCAAGTAACACATACCAATAATCTCTGTATAGACTTCCAAAAACAATATCTAGCCAATAATATGATGTTAAACCAACAATTATAAAAAGAGGCATAATGTATTTA
>CADBSI010000071.1 GCA_902797275.1 uncultured Erysipelotrichaceae bacterium
AGCAAAGTTAAGTAGTAAAAATATATTAATTTACCACTTTCTTGCTTTTTTTTTTATTATTGTATATACTAAATTTGGTGATTAAATGGAAAAAAATATTCCTACTAAGTTATTAGAACTTCCAATAGAGGAATTTATAGAATTAAAAAAAGAACTTGATGATAATTGTTTAATTACTTTTTTGACACCTATTGATTTTTTCAAAACTAGAGTGATCGATAAAAGAGAAAAGATTAAATCTTTATTAAATAAACAAAATATTATATTTGAATTAATGAAAGTAAATCCTAGCTTTGTTCTTTATTATAATTATTATTTTGGAATAAAACTACATGATTTTTCAATTGATTTCATCTTAGAATTAATAAGTATTTATCAAGAAAACCCTGAGGTATTAGAATGTCTTTTAAAGACTTTACCTACTAATTTAAAAATAGAGGTATTAAAGCAATATGATTTTCCTTCTAATATTTTATATAAAATAGGTATGTCTTTATCTATTGAAGTAATAGATTATTTATTTAAAGAAAATGTAAGATTTAATACTTTAAGTAGATTAGGTTATTATGATATTAAATATTTATTATCATGTAATTATTCTATACCAGAAGCTTATTTAAAAGATAATTTATTTATAAATAGAATAATAACTCAAGATAATGTTAAAAATTATCGTTTATTAATGGATGTATACAGTAAAAAATATTACCCTGATTTAATAGAAGAAAGAAGGAGAGAATATTATGATAAAGTAATATTAAATTATAATGAGGAAACTTGTTTATTAAAAAATTATGAAGACTTTTATAACAATGTAAAATTAATTATAAATACTTCTATGCCTTCATCTAATTTAAAAAGTATAATTAATAAATATATTAATTTTTTAGATTTTTCTGATCCTATGATTAAATTTATTATTTCTTATTATGAACAAAGAGATCTGGATGGTTTACTTTTATTTTTACAAGAAGAATCTAATTTAAAATTAACTAATATGATAATTGATTATCATTTTAGAGATATTCCGTATAACTTTTTTATGAATTTAGATAGACTTATTAAATTTCAAGAGACAGGTCAAAATATATTTAGTAATAATTATTTAGAATTATATAAGAAAATTTTAAATCTTGATAAATTATCTTATAATGATAAAAAAGAACTACATGAAAGTTTAAAAAAGATTGATATTATGTCTAAGTTTTATGATGATTATAGAAAAGCCAAAGATACTAATTTTTCTTTAATAAAAGATAAGATGATTAGACCTGATAATATAGGATCTTATTATAATAGAACTTTATCTAATTATTTAAATATAGATGTTTATTTAATTGAAAATACTGATTATTTTGCTTTAGTAAAATCTTTAAATATTGAAAAAGATGAAGTATTGGAAAAATCTGATTTAATATCTTGTGTTGATGGTGCTTCTTATTCTTTGGATGGTAATACTAAATTTAAAACTTTTTATCATCCTAAACAAAAGTATAATATTATTTATGGGGATTTTGAAATAGATCAAGTTGTTCATCAATACCCAGTTGATTCTTATTCTTGTTATAAAAGAAAAAATGAAGATTTAGCAACAACAAGAGTATTTGAATTTGCAACGCCTGAGAGATTACTTGATTGGGGAATGGATCATAATGAAATAATAATTTCTCAAAATAATTATAATAGTCATGATGAATTAAATTCTAAATTAATTAATCCAATTCCCATAGGAATTTATTGCTATGATTTTATTACTAAAAATGACATAGAAAGTTCTAAAAAAACAGGACTACCTCTTGTTGTTGTAAGAACTAGTAGTTATAAAAAACCTGATTATTTAAATAAATTTAGTGAGTATGATACAATTGGTATAATATTTGGTTATATAAAAGAATATGATTATATTACCTTTGAAAGAGAAGATGATATGATTAAAAGAAGGGTATTAAAAAAGTAACTTTACATTTAAATGTCTAGTTGCTTTTATTTTTCCCTGAATTAGTCTATAATTAAATTATGGTACGAGGGTTATATGAAAAATATTATTATTAGTAGTATGATTGATTTAACTAAAGAAGTATTTACCTTGATAAAAAAAGATTATGAAGTTTTTTTAGTATCTATAGATTTTAATCCAGATTATGATAATTTATATAAAATAGCTGATGATTTTCCACCTTTTTATTTTAATCAAGTAAGTTATTATTTAAATTTTAACTTTAATAATTTACCTAATACTGTTTTAGGTAATTATTTAAAAAATAAAGATTTAAAAGATATATATTTAGAATTAGTACCATTTTTTTGTTTTAATTATTTAGCAGGAGATGTTAATTTATTAAAACTAGGACTTATTATTTTAGAAATAGAAGAATTTAGTAATAGACATGGTTTTAAAGTATCAAGTGTTATGAATTATAAAGAAAAAGAAGTTGCTAAGTTAGTTAAAGAAACTATGCTAACTGATTTACCTTATAATTTAATATTTATTGATAGTGAAATAGAAATATTTAATTATTTAACTGAAGAAAAAGGTATAGAAGTTGCTAAGACTTATCATGAAATAGTAAAAATGATGAATAAAAAATATAAAAATTTTTCTAAAAATAATACTAGTTTAAATGATTACATTAAGTATTATGATACAATTGATTATGAAGATGTATTTGATTTTATTTATGACTTTGTTAATTCTAAGATCAAATAGGTCTTTTTTTTTATATTTAAAATATAATTAATTGGTGATAATATTAAAAATATAAAGAATAATAAAGTATTAATTTTATTTTTACTTATTCCTCTTAGTTTAGGACTGTTATCATTTCTCTTAACAAGAGAGGGAATTAATAACTATATGACTTTAAATAAACCTAGTTTTGCTCCTTCTAGATATTTATTTTTTCTAGTTTGGCCAGTTTTATACTTTTTAATGGGACTTTCTAGTTATAAAATATATGAAAGTTTAAGTTATCATAAGTGTACTTGTTTAATTATTTATACTCTTAATTTAATTCTTAACTTTTTTTGGCCTTTAATATTTTTTAATTTAGAAGCTAGATTATTTGCTTTTATCTTTATTTTATTACTTGACTTTGTAGTATTTTACATGATTTTATGTTTCTATGGTTTAGATAAAAAAGCAGGTATTTTGCAAATACCTTATTTAATTTGGTTAATATATGCAAGTATTTTAAATTTTAGTGTTTATTTTTTAAATAGATAGTTTATAATATTCATAGGTGGTTTTATGAATATTATTTTTCATATTGATGTTAATAATGCTTTTTTATCTTGGACTAGTGTTTATTTATTAAAGTATGAAAACTATGAACTTGATATTAGAACTATTCCAAGTGTTATAGCAGGTGATCCTAAAAAAAGGCACGGTATTGTTTTAGCAACTAGTTATCCTGCTAAGAAATATGGGATTAGAACTCCAGAAAGCTTGTATTCAGCTAAGAATAAATGTAAGGATTTACAAGTATATAAACCTAACTATGCTTTTTATAAAGAAATGTCTGATAAATTATATAATTATTATTTAACAATTACACCTGATGTTGAAAGATATTCAATTGATGAATGTTTTTTAGATTTAACTAATACTAGTTATTTATATGATGATGTTTTATATCTTGCTTATAAAATAAAAGATTATATTAAAAATGAATATGGTTTTACCGTTAATATAGGTATTGCTAATAATAAATTATGTGCTAAGATGGCAGGTGATTTTTCCAAGCCTGATAAAGTTCATACCTTGTTTGATAATGAAATTAAAAGTAAGATGTGGCCTCTTAAAGTAGAAGATTTGTTGTATGTAGGAGCATCTTCTAGTAAAGAATTACATCGTCTTGGTATTAATACAATTGGTGATCTTGCTAATTATGATCCTAATAAATTAAAAAAATACTTTAAAAATAGAGCCTATGATATGATAAAACTTGCAAATGGTTTAGATGATAGTAAAGTAATAAGTACCAATGGTAAAAATAAATGTATTAGTTTATCTAAAACTTTAGAATATGATACAAGAGATTTAAATATTTTAAAAAAAGAAGTATTACATATGTGTGAAGAAATAGGTTTAAAACTTCGAAATGAAAATTTATATGCTTCTTGTATTGCTATTACTATTAAAACTGATTTATTTAAAGCTTATTCGCATCAAAAGAAAATCTTAAATCAAACTAATGATACTATGGAATTATATAAAAATGCTTTAGAGTTATTAGAAGTAGTAGTTTCTAATAATGCAATTAGAAATATTGGGGTTAGAGTAAGTGATTTAGTTAATTATAAAAATAGTCAAATGTCTTTATTTGATAGTAATACTAAACAAGATGATGTTTGGAAAATAATTGATAATATAAATAATAAATATAATAATACTAAGATAATGCCTGCTATTTTTTATAAGGATGATAACAATAAGTAGTTTAACTACTTTTTCTTTGGTTTTTTCATCAAAAAAGTATTAAAATTTAGTTATTATTTGATATAATAGATTAAGTGATGGAGGAATTATGTTTGAGAGTTTACAAGATAGATTACAAAATATTATACATAAAGCTAAAGGATATGGTAAAATAACGGAAGATAATATTTCAGAAATGGTAAAAGAAGTTAGAATTGCTTTACTTGAAGCTGATGTTAATTATAAAGTAGTAAAAGAATTTACAAATAGAGTAAAGGAAAAAGCTTTAGGAGAAAGTGTTTTAACTAGTTTAAAACCAGGGGAAGTATTTGTTAAAATCGTAAGTGATGAATTAACTGAATTATTAGGAGGAGATTTTGCTCCTTTAAATATGGATGGTAATCCTGCTGTTTTAATGTTAGTAGGTTTACAAGGATCAGGAAAAACAACAACGATTGCTAAGCTTGCTAATTTACTTCGCAAAAAATATCATAAAAAACCAATGATGGTTGCTTGTGATGTATATCGTCCTGCCGCAATTGATCAGTTAAAACAACTTGGAAAAGAATTAGATATTTTTGTTTATGAAAATGGTTTAAATAATCCAGTTGAAACTAGTAATTCAGCTATTAATTATGCTAGGGAAAATGGGTATGATTATGTTTTAATTGATACAGCTGGACGTTTACATATAGATGATGAGTTAATGGAAGAACTTCATAATATTAAAGAAAAAGTTAATCCTCAAGAAATATTATTAGTAATAGATTCTATGATGGGACAAGATGCTATTAATGTTATAACAGGATTTAATGAAAAAGTTGATTTAACCGGAGTTATTTTAACTAAACTTGATGGAGACACCAGAGGTGGAGTTGCTTTATCAGTTAGACATTTAACAAATGTTCCAATTAAATTTATGGG
>CADBSI010000072.1 GCA_902797275.1 uncultured Erysipelotrichaceae bacterium
AAGACATTATCACAAATTAATCATATTTTACAAAAAAATGTAAATATAAACTTGACAAATCTAACCTAATCGATTAATATAATAACTACCAATTCGGTTATTAGGCGAATTGGTCGCTAGTATCACACTAGCCAACCCCTTTTTATTCTTTTTATAGAGACTGTCCATCAGGGGGTGACAGTCTCATTTTTTTATTAAAATTTAAGATAGGCAAAACCTATCTTTTTGTTTCTTTAATTAATTTAGCATGAATAACTAATTTTTTCTTTTTATTATAACAAGTTGATAAAGTAATTATCCGATTATTAGTATCAACATCAGTATCAAACTTGTAATGACTTCGATTAGTAATTGTTTCTAAAAAATCTTTATATTCATTATCTGTATCAAAATTAATTTTTAAATAATCACTTGTTGTATCAATTACATATAAACTAAAAACTTTATAGACAAAACTAAAATTCTCGGTTGCTATTTTTATATAATGATTATCTTTATTTAAAAACCATTCATTACTATCATACAATTTTTTTAAAGGACCAAACATAGCAAAACTAAGTCCTCCATGAGCATAAATAATTGTATTTTTATCCGTGTTATCAGGATTATTTCGATAATCTAAAAATACCCAACCTCCTTCATTATTGGTTTTATCAAATGACTTTGTTAAATAATATTTATTATCAGTTGTTTGAACATAAGGGTAATTAACTCCAGCTCCTACAACATTTAACCATCCTTTAACATCATTATTAATTTCTTTTAAATTTGTAAAATCAACTGAAATAAAAGGAACTTTTAAATATTCATAATAATAATTAATTTTTTCTTCTTGGCTCATATTAGCGTCATCTGGTATAACCGGTTCTACATTAGTATCTTCTTTAATTTCAACTTGAGAATTAATATTAGCAATTAACTTATTAGTATCACTTTTTTGTTTTAATCTATTAATAATTCTATAACTAGAATAGCAAAAAACACTTAAACAAATAAGTCCTAAAAACAATAATATAATATTTTTCCATTTAATTTTTCTTTTTTTCATATTTACCTTTCTTAATTTTTTTAATCTTATAACATGTATTTTCTTACCATATTGCCTAAATATAATATATACTTATTTTTAACCTTTTGCAAACTTTATTTAAAAAAAACAGAATATTTTTCATTTTATTTACCTTTTATAACCATTAATACATTATTTTTTATTATCATCTAATCTATCTATTCATCAATATAATTAAAATAGATATTTATAAAAATATATCTATTCTCTTAGTTAAATTTAAATAATATAGAAAAATAATTACAAAAACAAATTACATTTTTACAAATAATTAAATATGTGTTATAATACTTTTGAAAAAAACGGGGGATTTTATGGAAAAATTAAATGAAAATGAAAAAGAAGTATTTCAAAAGTTATTTGATTTAAACAAAAAAATATATAAATTATATGAAAACTTAATTAATTCAAAAAATCAAGAAGAATATAATAAGAATAAAAGTTATTTTGTAATTTGTCTTGAAATAGAAGATGAGTTATATAAAAAATTGGATTTTTCTAACATTAGAAACTATGTTAATTATATAAATAATGACTTTATAAGTAAGATATCAGATTATGATATAACTATTTCTAATTTTTATGAATTTGCTTTATTAAAAAGAACTTATAACAAACTTATTTTAAAAGGAAGAGATATAGATATTCAATATATAGAATCAGAAAATGATCTTCAAGAAGAACTTGAAAAAAGTAGAGTCAATTTAATATTTTCAACTGTGTTAGATGTAGATTTTAAAAATCTTTATATTTTCTTTTTAAATGACTGGATCAAGAAACTTAGAAATGAGAAAATTAAAAATAAGTTAAAAAAAGCCATGTATTTAATGTATTTTTTAAATCCTAATTTAGAAAAAGATTTTTTAGAAAATGATAAGCCTAACAACTATATATCTTCTTATTTTTCTAAAGATATTTCCAATATTACTGATACATCTTTTAAAAAATTACTAAGCATGTATGAAACTAAATATTTAAAAAAATATTTCAACTTATTATTTAATATTAAAGATAGTGAATATGATAAAGAAGATAATGCTTTAAAAATATTATTGTATGATTCTCTTATAAAATCTTGTTTAGAAATGCACAATATAAATTTAAATTATGATAAAGCTAAAACTTCTGATAATGATATAAGTATTCATATGTTTGAAAATATAATTAAAAATAGAAATACTTACGGTATTATTAAATTAAAAACAGAAGGGATTACATATGAAAGTAGTAAATGATTTTTTAGATTATGAAATAATTGATAGTGGATCAGGCATGAAATATGAAAGATGGGGTAATGTTTATTTATTAAGACCAGATCCTTTAGTTATGTGGGAAAAAAATATTAAATTAGATAAATTAGATGCCATATATCATAGAAGTAATAAAGGTGGAGGCTACTGGGAAAGTTTTAAAAATCTTAGTACTTTTAAGGTTAGTTATAAAGATCTTAAATTTAATTTAAAACAAATGGGTTTTAAACACACTGGATTATTTCCTGAACAAGCAGTTAATTGGAACTATTTAAGAGAAAAGATTAAAGGAAAAGAAAATGTTAAAGTATTAAATTTATTTGCTTACACCGGAGGAGCAAGTCTTGCTTGTTTAATTGAAGGAGCAAGTGTTGTTCATGTTGACTCATCACGTGGAATGATTGATTGGGCTAAAGAAAATGTAAAACTAAATAATTTAGAAGACAAACCTATTCGTTTTTTAGTTGATGATGTTGTTAAATTTGTTAAAAGAGAAATAAGGCGTGGTAATAAATATGATATTATTATTATGGATCCTCCAAGTTATGGAAAAGGTGCTAATGGAGAAATTTGGTCTTTAGAAAGTGATTTATATAATTTAATTAATTTATGCCAAGAATTATTAAGTGATAAGCCAATTTGTATGATGGTTAATTCTTATTCAGGTTTATCCCCTACTATTTTAGAAAATATTTTAAAATTAACTGATAAGAAAAACGGTAAAATTTATTCCTATGAAATAGGCTTAAAAATTACAAATGATAATTTAATATTACCAGCTGGTATTACAGGAATAGTAGAATATGAATAATTTAAATATAATATACGAAGATAATCATATAATAGTTGTTGAAAAACCAGTTAATATGCTAAGTCAAAGTGATAATACGAAAGATTTAGATTTACAAACAGCTTTAAAAATGTATATCAAAGAAAAATATCATAAACCAGGAAATGTTTATATTGGTCTCGTTCATAGACTAGATAGACCAACCGGAGGACTAATGGTATTTGCAAGAACTAGTAAATCTGCTAGCAGGTTAAGTGAAGAAATTAGAAATAAAAGTTTTAAAAAAAGTTATCTTGCTGTTATAAATGGTAAAACTAAAGAAAAAGATACTCTGGAAGATTACTTAGAAAAGCAAGGAAATATAAGTATTATTTCAACCAAAGAAAAAGGAAAATATGCTAAACTTGATTATGAATTAATTGCCTATAAAGATAATTTGTCTTTAGTTAAAGTTAATCTTGAAACTGGAAGAAATCATCAAATAAGACTTCAATTTAAATCAAGAAATATGCCTCTTTATGGTGATAACAAATATAATAATGAAAAAAATAAAAACTTAGGATTATATGCTTATAAATTAGAATTTACTCATCCTACTAAAAAGGAAAAAATGGTATTTATTAATTATCCTACTTATAGTCCCTTCAATAAATTTAAAAATCTTAGTCAAATCGACTAAGATTTTATGCTTTATAATTATATTTTTGTAATTTACTAGCTTCTCTTTTTAAATCTCTTTCTTTAATAGTTTCTCTTTTATCATAGGTTTTCTTACCTTTACAAAGGCCTAACAAAATTTTAACTTTATTTTTATTAAAATATAATTTCAAGGGAACAAGTGTTAAACCATCTTGTTCTATTTTACTAGCTAGTTTTAATATTTCATTTTTGTGAAGTAAAAGTTTTCTCGTTCTTTTAGGATCATGATTAAAAATATTACCTTCTTTATATTCAGAGATATTCATGTTTAGTAGATATACTTCATTATTTCTAATTCTTGCATAACTATCTTTTAAATTACATTTACCATCGCGAATTGATTTTATTTCAGTTCCGGTTAAAACTACACCACATTCAACACTTTCTAAAACAAAATAATTAAAACGAGCCTCTCTATTTATTATTTCCATTTAACCCTCCAAACTTTTAACACTTACTTTATCTGAATAAGCTGTTATTATTTTTTTAAATTTTTCATAGTAAGTTTTATAACCATTTAATATATTATTATTTAGTTTATCATAAGGATAGACAATATAACCATTATATCTATCGGTATATAAAAGGGTTCCTTCAATATCTTTAAATTTTATGGAAGTTTTGCCATGATATTCTTCTTTTTCGATATTCAAAGATACCATCAAACCAGTTAATCTTTCAACACCTACTTGACTAGAAACAAAATTTCCTAAAGAATAAATAACTAAAGTATCATTTATGTATTCAATTGGTTCTATGACATGAGGATGACAACCTATTATTAAATTAACACCTAGACTTGATAAATAATTAGCTATTTCTTTTTGAGCACTTGTTGGATAAGTTACATACTCAGTTCCCCAGTGCATAGCAACTATTATCATATCAACTTTATCCTTATATCTTTCTACTTCCTCTTTAACTAAATCTTTATCATATACATTTACTAGATATTCTTTTCCTTTTGGAACAACTAGACCATTAGTATAAGTTGTATAAGATAAGAAAGCATATTTTAAACCATTTTTTTCATTTACAATAACTTTATCACGTTCTTCAAAAGATGAATATGAACCAGCTGCAATTACTCCTTCCTTGGAGTTCCAATATTTTCTGGAATTTAAAACACCTTTTTCACCTTTATCTAGAGTATGATTAGTTGCAAGAGATACCATGTTAAAACCAGCATCCATAAAAGCATCCCCTACTTCATAAGGTGAATTAAATAAAGGGTAAGTTGATAAACCGAGTTCTTTTCCTCCTAAAATTGTTTCTTGATTATAATAAGCTAAATCATAATCTTTAGTTATTTCTTTTGTATATTTTAACATAGGTTTAAAATCATAAGTATTATAATTTCCATATTTATATGCTGTTTGATAAACTGTTCCATGGATCAGGGCATCTCCTACCATAACCATGCTAATATCAGTTGTTTTTCTTGTATTAACTGTTTTATATTCAACAGTTATTTTTCTATTTTTTAAAGATTCACTTCTTTGTAAATACCAGCCCATATAACTTGCTAGAATTACAAAGATAAGAAGTACTAAGAAACTCTTAATACTTTTTCTTAATTTTTTCTTTTTCCCTTTCTTCATCTAATACCACCTTTTTTTCTTCAAAATCAATTTGCTTAGTTATTTTACTTGCATTTATCACTTTAACATCAATCTTAGTTCCTAAAGTAAATACTCTATGAGTTCTAGAACCAACGGCAATTTCTCTTTCACTATCATATTCTATTCTTTCATCAAAAGTATCATATCTTATCATCCCTTCAACTAAATTATCAAGTAAAACAAACATTCCATTTGAAGTTAATCCTGAAATTACCCCAGTAAATGAAGAACCTATATAGTTTTCCATATACTCAGCCATCTTCATTTTATCAACTTCTCTTTCACATTCAATACTTGCTCTTTCTCTTTCGCTAGAAGTTAAGCAAATTTCATCAAGAATTTGTTCATAATGACGAATTTTTTCTTCAGTTATGCCATCTTTTGAAAAGAAATAATCATGAATTAAACGATGCGTTGTTGTATCAGGATATCTTCTAATTGGAGATGTAAAATGTGTATAATTACGAAGAGCTAAGGCAAAATGACCAATATTTTCCGTTTGATATTTAGCTTTAGCCATACAACTTAACATATAAGTTGATAAAACTTGGAAGGCTTCAGGCCTTTTTTCTTCAATTATTTTAATTATTCTTTGAATAGTATGTTGATTAATATTATTTAAATTATCTTTAACTGTAATTCCTAATATTTCTAAAACTTTAAGAAATTTTCTTAGTCTTTCTTCATTTACACTACCATGAACTCGATATACTCCTGGTAAATTGCAATCACTTATATAAGTAGCAACAGCTTCGTTAGCTAAAATCATGAAATCTTCAATTAATTTTTCTCCCGTTCCTCGAGATCTTCTTTTAATATCTAAAACATTACCTTCTTCATCTACAACTATCTTAGCTTCATCAACCGAAAAATCAATATAGCCTTGTCTTATTTTTCTTTTTCTAACAATACTTGCTAATTCTTGCATTAATTTTAAAGTAGGAACAAATTCTTCATACCCTTCAGGAGTAATTCCTTGTTCTAAAATTTCATTAACATGATTATAAGTCATTTGTTTTCTTGATCTAATAACTGATGGATAAATATCATAATTAACAAAATTACTCTTAGGATCTAATTCCATCATACAAGTAAGAGCTAATCTATCAACTTCTGGATTTAACGAACATATTCCATTTGATAATTGATGAGGAAGCATTGGTACAACTCGATCAGCTAAATAAACACTGGTTCCTCTTTTTCTAGCTTCTTCATCAAGAGGTGTATTTTCTCTAACATAATAAGAAACATCAGCAATATGAACTCCTAACATATAATTACCATTTGAAAGACGTTCTAGGCTAATTGCATCATCTATATCTTTAGTATCATCACCATCAATGGTAAAAATTTCTTTATCTCTTAAATCACGACGACCTTCTAAATCGCTTTCTAAAACCTCAGTTGGAATAGTTTCAAGTTGCTTTAAAACTTCATCATTAAAAGTTGTTTCAAAGTCATGCTCTGCTAAAACACATTCGATATCAATTCCTGGATCGTTTTTATGACCAATTCTTGTTAAATACAAGGCTTCATAAGCATCATCCATCATTTTAACAGTTATTAAATCTCCAGCAACAAGTCTTTTAGTATCACCTTTTAAAGGAATTAAATCTTTATTTTTTAAAGTATGTAAACGAATAAAGCATCTATGATTTTTAATAACAACTTCTCCTACTTTACTCTTATTACTACGTTTTAAAACTTTAACTATCTTGCCTTCACAATTCTTGGTATTTAAAGCTCCTTTAGTAATTTTAACTAATACCAAGTCATCTTGCATGGCACTACCTTTATAATCACCTGGTATAAAGATATCTTCAGCTAAATTATTAACCCGAACAAAACCATATTCTCCTTTAGTAGCATCAAAGAAACCTTTATACATGTCTAAAGAAGCATCAGAATCTGAAAAATTCATATATCTTCCATGCTTAGTCATATATAAATCATATTCATTAACCATCTCTTGAATAGTTTCCATTACTAAACTATCTAATGATTTATCATAATTAAGAGCTTTTATAATATCAATGGCTTCTCTTGCCTTTTTATCACTTAATAATTCTGTTATCTCTTTTTTAATTTCATCTTTCATATTTAATTGCACTCCTAACTAATTTAAGTATATCATGAATAAAACTACTTGTAAATTTAAGTTTGAAGAAAATAAAAAAAATCTTAATTTTCTAAGTAAATACATTTTAATTATTAATAGCAATTATTTTAAAAATTTTATATAAAAAAATAATTCAGCTAAACCAAATTATTTTTTATTTTTTTATATCATGCTTAAATTTATTTATAATTCCTTTTTCAAGTCATTTAAAAGATTTAAAGCATCAAGAGGAGTTATTTCCATAATATTAATTGCTTTTAGTTTTTCTTCTACTTTACTTGGAGTTGGTTCAAAGTTAAAACTTGTTTGCACAACTTCGGTTTTTAAAGCTTTTTTAGGTTTAGTTTCATAGGTATTTAAAACTTCTTCAGCTTTTTTTATAACACTTTCGGGTAGTTTTGCAAGGGATGCAACATTAATACCATAACTTTTAGAAACGGCTCCCTCTACTACTTTATGTAAAAAAGTTATATTACCATTTTCTTCTAAAGCGCTAACATGAACATTTTTTACTCTTTTTAAATTTTTACAAAGAGTGGTTAATTCATGGTAATGGGTTGAAAACAAGGTTTTGGCATGGATTGTATTATGAATATATTCAAGTATTGCATAAGCAAGACTCATTCCATCATAAGTTGCTGTTCCCCTGCCAAGTTCATCAAATAAAATTAAACTATTTTTAGTAGCATTTGTAAGAGCATAATTAGCTTCTTTCATTTCTACCATGAAGGTTGATTCTCCACTTACTAAATCATCACTTGCTCCAATTCTTGTAAATATCTTATCAAATATTGGAATAGAACAACTTTTACAAGGAACAAATGAACCAATTTGAGCCATGATTACGATAATTGCAAGTTGACGCATGTAAGTAGATTTACCAGCCATATTAGGCCCTGTTATAAGTAAACAATCACAATCATCCATAATAATATCATTAGGTACATAATCAACTTTATTAACCGCTTCAACTACTGGATGACGTCCTTCAATTATTTTAATTTCATGATTATTATTAAAAGTTGGTCTTACTAAATTATATTTATCTGCAATCGTCGCTAAAGAAATTAATAAATCTATTTCACTGATAATAGAACTTACTTCTTGAATTTTACTAGTATATTTATTAACTTCTAATCTAATATTACTAAATAATTCATATTCTAGATTAATTATTTTTTCACTAGCACCTTCAATTATTTGTTCTTTTTCTTTTAGAGCTTCATTTATATATCTTTCCCCTGTTGTTAGAGTTTGTTTTCTAATATAACCATATTCTGGTTTTACTTGCGAAATACTACCTTTACTAACTTCTATATAATAACCAAATACTTTGTTATAACCAATTTTTAAATTCTTTATTCCGGTTTTTCTTCTTTCTTCCTCTTCTTGTAAAAGAATAAAATCTTGACTATTATTTTTAATTTTACGAAGCTTATCTAACTCTTCATCAAAACCATCTAGTATAAGACCACCTTCTTTTAAAGTTAAAGGAGCATTTGGATTAATACTTCTTCTTAAAAGATCAGTTAATTCATCTAAAGTTTCTAAGTTTTTATCATAATTAATTTTTATAAGTTCTTCTTTTATACTTGGTAAAACATCAAGTGATTTCAAAAGTTGATACATATCTCTTGCATTTAAATTACCATAGCTAATTCGACCAATTAATCTTTCTAAATCATATATTTCATTTAAAGATGTTGTAAGATTTTCTTTAACTAAAAAATTTTTTCTTAAAGAATCTATATAATTAAAACGTCTTTCAATTAAATCTAAATTGGTAAATGGTGATACTAAATTTTGTTTTAAAAGTCTACTTCCCATGGCAGTTTTAGTTTTATCCATTAACCAAAGAAGAGAATTATTTCTTGAATTATCACGAATTGTTTCAGTTAATTCAAGATTTTTCTTAGTATGATAATCAAATATTAAATGATCATTTTCATTATTTAAGACAACTTTTTTCAAGTATTTTAAATTAGTTTTTTTAGTCTTGGTAATATATGTTAATAAATGTTTAATCGAGGTAATTAATCTTAAATCATTAACACCTGAATAAATATAATCATATGTTTCATATTCTTCAACTTCATCAGTTATAGTTATTAAAATATTATAATTATTTTTTAAATTATATAAAATTTCTCGATTAACCTCAGAGTTCACAATTACTTCTTTAATGCTTAAATTAATAAGTTCTCGGTATAAAGATTCTTCATCTTTTAAAATAATTGAATAGATATCACCAGTTGAAATATCAGCATAAGTAAAAGCGTAGCAATCTTTAAAAGCATAAATACTAGCAATATAATTAAATTCATTAGCATAGTTTAAGTTATCTAAAAGAGTACCTCTTGTTATTACTTGAACAATATCTCTTTCTACCATACCTTTAGATTCTTTAGGATCTGTTAATTGTTCACAAATAGCAACTTTATAACCTTTATCAATTAGTTTAGAAACATAACTTTGATATGCATGATATGGTACACCACACATAGGAACCCTTTCAGATAAACCAGCTTGTCTACCTGTTAAAGTTAAGCTTAATTCTTTACTAACTGTTTCGGCATCTTCAAAAAACATTTCATAAAAATCCCCTAGGCGAAAAAAGATAATTGTATCTTCATAATTATCTTTAATTTCCATATATTTAGCCATCATTGGAGCTAGTTTACTTCTATCTACTTCACATCTTTTCATAATTCACCTATCAATAATGTATTATAGCAATACTTGGACAAAATTACAAAGAAAAAAGCTCTACTTGACACATTATTTTGTTAATGGGGCAAACAAAGCTTCATAGATTTCTTGATAATCTGATACATATATTATTTCAATTTTATCTTTATACCAAACTTCTAATTCTTCGATTTCTTCTTTATTAGCAAGAGGTAAATAAATTTTAGTTATTTGATTATTTAGAGCTGCAATTAATTTTTCTTTTAAACCGCCTACTTTTAAAATATTTCCAGTTAAAGTTGCTTCACCTGACATTGATATTTCTTTTTCAATTACTTGTTTTTTTAGATGAGATAAAATGGCTGTTATAACAGTTATTCCAGCACTTGGTCCATCTTTTTTAATAGCACCTGATGGAACATGGACTTGAAAATCATTTTTAAGTAAATCATTTTTTTCAAGGTCAAATTCTTTGTATCTACTTTTAATATAGCCAAATGCTACTTCAATTGATTCTTGCATAATTTCACCAATTAAACCAGTTATTTTTATATTACCAGATCCTGGATATGATACAACTTCTATTTTTACAATATCACCACCATATGGTGTATATGATAAACCAGTTATAACTCCTACTTTGTTAGTAATATTTTTATTTACTTGATATTTTGGTATTCCTAAAATATTTTCTAAGTTTTTATTAGGATCAAGTTTTTTCTTACCTTCTATTTTATTGCAAGTAAATTTTCTACAAACTGTTCTAATAGTTCTTTCAAGACCTCTTACGCCGCTTTCTTCCGTGTAATTTCTAATAATAGTTGTAATGGTTTTATTAGTTAAACTTAATTCATCAACTGGTATTTTTAACTCTTCTAATATTTTTGGTAAAATATAATCTCTTGCTATTTTTATTTTATCGTATTCAGTGTAGCTTCCAAGTTCAATTATTTCCATTCGATCTTTTAATTCAGGTGGTATTTTATCTTGATAGTTAGCCGTTAAAATAAACATTACTTTGGATAAATCAAATTCTTCATCAATAAAATGATCAACAAAACGATTGTTAAGACCTTTATCAAGTACTTCAAGAAGAGCACTGGCTGGATCTCCTTTTATATCTTTAGTCATTTTATCAACTTCATCAATAATAAATACTGGGTTATTAACGCCAATTTTTTGAATACTAGACATGATTTTACCAGGTGCTGCTCCAACATAGGTTCTTCTGTGTCCTATTATTTCAGCCTCATCATTTACACCACCAACGGATATTTTTACCCATCTTCGATTTAAGGCTTTAGCAATACTTAAAGCAATACTTGTTTTTCCAACTCCTGGAGGACCTACTAAGCATAAAATTGGAACATCTATATCACTACCACTAAAACTTCTAAGCATAATATATTCTAGAATTCGATCTTTTGCTTCTTTTAAACCAAAATGGTTTGCTTCTAAAACTTCTTTAACATTAGCTAAATTTGTTTCTTCTACACTACTTTTATTCCATGGCAAGTTAAGTAAAATATCAATATAATTTCTTATTATTCCAATTTCTGGAGAATTGCTATTACAACTTTTATAGCGATTTGTTTCTATTTCTAAACGTTTTTTTATACCTTTTGGAGCATCTAATTCTTTTATTTTCTTTTGAATTAAAGCTATTTCATCTGTTTCATCAAGATGTAATTCTTCTTTGATAGTTGCTAGTTTTTCTTTTAAATAAAATTCTTTTTGACTACTATCTAATTTTTTATTTACTTTTATATCTATTTCTTGTTCTATGTTAATAATAGATTTTTCATATTCTAAGTCATCAAGCAACATTTTAAGTCTTTTAATTGATGATATTTCTTTTAAGTATTTAAGTTTCCTGTTATGAGTAAGTGGAAGTAAACCAACTATTACATCAGTTAATTTATTAATATTATGAATTTCTTTTACTTCATCAAAAGAGGAATCGTTGGTAAGTTTGATATAGGAGTCTAAACTTTTATATAGAGTTCTTGACATAGCAATTTCTTCAATTGGATCAATTTCTTCAGTTGAAGCCATCGAAATGGATGCTTCATACATCATATCTTCTTCTTTGATATCATGAACAATTGCTCTTTTAAGTCCTTTTAATACTACACGCATGTTTCCATTTGGCATATCAATTTTAAATTTAATTCTTGCAACTATTCCAATATTTATATTAGTTTTAGCTTCCAAATTATCTGTTTGTTTTTGATGAATGATAAATAAGCAGTTATCAAAGCAACTTTCTGCTAAAGAGATAGTTTGTTTAAAGTTAGCATCAGAGAATTCTATTTTTGTCTCTGTGTAGGGAAATATTTCATGATTTTTTATAAACAACATTGGTAAATTAGTTTTTATCACGAATATCCCTCCTCATTAATAAATTTGCTTTTTATTATAACGACCAAAAGAACAAAAAACAAGTTTTTTACAAGGAATTTACATATTTAAATTTTTATCTTTTCTAAATTACCAAATTATGGAAAATTGCATAAAATAATAATGAAAAAAAGTGTAAATTTTTATTGCTTTTTTGAAAATTATTTGATATACTTGATTAGTAATTTGTTCGGGGTCATAGCCAAGTGGTAAGGCAGTGGACTGCAACTCCTTGATCGTTGGTTCAAATCCGACTGGCCCCTCCATTCGCAGATGTAGTACAATGGTTAGTATATGGCCTTGCCAAGGCTAGGATGCCGGTTCGATCCCGGTCATTTGCTCCATTTGAAATTAACTTACGAACCTATTATGGTGTCGTAAGTTTTTTATTTTACACTTGCAAATCGAGTTAAAAATATTGAAGAACTCTACCTTACTTTTGATTTGTCGTTTTTAATTAAATGGCTTGCGAGATTTTTACTTCCAACTGTTATATATGTATTAGAAAATGTTGGATGAGTCTTGGATACGGCAGGATAGTAATAAAATTCGTTGAATTTGCGGTATAATTATATATAAGAAATGATAGCACTATAAATCCTTTATTTATAAGACATTAAATATAGTAATCTATCAATTCCTTTATCCTGCTTAATAGTTATTTTAGTATTTGCCAATATCCCGCTTTGTCAGAACCCATTCTTTCAATTATTAAATTATCTATTAATATTTTAAAATTCCTTTTAATGGT
>CADBSI010000073.1 GCA_902797275.1 uncultured Erysipelotrichaceae bacterium
ACCCAGGAATTGGACCAATTCATGCTTATTTATATCAAACCAAAAGATTAGAAATTAAAACTATAACTGACAAGGAAGCAATTCATGCATTTAAAACCTTAGTTAAAGAAGAAGGAATAATACCAGCTCTTGAAAGCTCTCATGCCTTAAGCTATGCTATAAAACTTGCTAAAACTTTAAAAAAAGACGATATCATTATAGTAAATTTATCAGGTAATGGAGAAAAAGATCTAGATTTAATAAAATCATATTAAAACCTAGACTTTTTTTTAAAATTCCTTTATAATTTAAATATAGGAGGCTTTATGCAAGAATTAAATACTTTATCAAACCAAGAATTATTAGATTTACATAAACTAATTAAAGACTTTCTAAAATACTTAGAACAAGAAGAAAAAAAACTAGAGAACCTAGGTGATAACAATGCTAAATAAATATGAAACAGATATTTCTATTAACAAAGAAGTACTTAATAATTTACCTAAAAATAATATAAAAAATCAAAAAAAGTATCAAGAAAAATTAAAAGAATTAACAAATACCTATAATGATATTCTAAAACTTATAGAAAAAGAAATGCATATAAGAGAAGAAAAATATCAAGACTTTAAAATAAATGAATTAATTAATATAACTAAAACTAAAAAAGAAAACCTATATAATAATTTATATATTTTAGATAATACTACTCCTTATGAAAAAAGTAATTTAAGTAAATTATTATATGCTTTAGATAATTTCTTTGATAATGATTTAGAAAGTGTTAACAACATAATAAAACAAATAATTTTAATATTTAAAAATATAAATATAGAATTAACTATCAAAGATTTTAATTATACTTACTATGTTAATTTATATATGACTAAGTTTTTAGAAAATAAAAGTCAAGAAGAATTAAAACTTTGCTTTGAAGATATATATTTTAAAGCTCCTACTTTATTTAAACAAATAAGTTTAAATTTTAAATATTTATATTATACTAATATAAAAAAATTTCTTGATTATTATAAAAATTTAGAAAATAAAATGTTAGAAAATACAAGTTCTAAGGAAATCTATAATAAATTCTTTAATTTAAACGATGAATATTTAAAATTAGTATTAGAAGATAAATATACTATAAGTAATAAATTAATAAATGGAGAATTTAATATAAAGAATTATACTAAAGAAAATATAATTAATACCTTTAAATTATTTATAAATAAAGATATATTAGAAGAAAATATAATAAATTATAAAGATATAATGTTAAAACTTTTAAAATCTTTAATAGAATATCAAGGTTATTTAAAATATAGTTTTATAATAGATGATTTAAAAAATAAATATAATAATAAAGATAAATATAAAAATATTTCTCTTAATAAATATAAAGAATTAAATAAAAAACAAAATAATTTATTTAAAATAAATAAAAAAATTAATAAATTATTATATGGAAGATTTAAAAATAAAAACAAAGCTAATTTATTAATTACTACATCTATTAATATTATAAATGAATTAGAAAAAATATATATTGAATATGAAGAAAGTTTATTTTTAGAAACATTTTTAAATTTAGATATAGATGTTAATATTTTTGATTTATTAAATATTAGTTTAGGAAGTTATACTTATTTAATAAAAATATTTAAACAAGAATATAGTGATTTAACAAATGAAGAAATAGAATTAGAAATTAATAAATATATAAGATTTATAAGAGAAACTAAGTTTACAGTTTTAAATCATTATTTAGTAAATGATAGTAATGAATTAGATTATATAATAGTAGATAAATATAATTTACTTGGTTTAGATTTAAATAAAGATAGTTTAAAAAATGATTTAGATAATTTAATTCTTAATGCTAGAATTATTTTAAATTATTATGAAATTAAAGAAAAAATAAATTTAGATAATATAAATTATTTAATTAATATAAAAAAATAAAAATAGTTTTATTGCATCTTAGTATTTGGTGTGATATAATCTACAATAGATGGAGTGATTATGAAAAAAGTAGTGAAAATATTTGGATTATTAATAGTAGCAGTTTATTTGGTAGTAGCAGTTTTTTTAACTGTATGTTTATTAAATTATAATAAATATCATATAACTGAGTTAGGAAAAAAATCTTTAATAATAGTATCTGATGATGATTTAGAACCTAAATATGTTAAAAATGATTTAGTAGTTGTTTATAAAAATAACAATGAAGATATTAAAAGTGGAGATTATGTTTTCTTTTATAATGCTTATCAAAATCAAGTAAGTGTTAATTTAGGAAAAATTATTAAATCTACAAGAGTAAATGAAAAAGAATATACATATACACTAGAAGGTAATTTAGAAGTTTCTAGTCAATATGTAATAGGTAAATCAGAGACAAGTAAAGCTTATAGTAATATGGGTTTAGTACTTAAAGTATTAGAATCTCGTCTTGGATTTTTACTTATAATAATACTTCCTATATTAGTTTTATTTATTTATCAAATATATGCTGTTATTTTAGAAATTAAAAGGCCTGTAAATGAATAAAAAAATTTTTCTTATTTTAATTTTTTCTTTAGCAACCCTTTATACAGTTTATAATATATATGATACATATGCTTTACTTGAAACTGATGAAATAGTATCAAATGATATTAAAACAGCTAAATGGAATATTAAAATAAATGATACTTTATTAGGAAATACAACTTCTTTTGTTGTTGATGGTATTAAAATAGAAGAGAATGATTATACTAAAGAAAATAAATTAGCACCTGGAACAAGTGGGTACTTTGATATTTTAATTGATCCAACTGATACAGATGTTTCAATTAAATATGCTATTAGTTTTGATTTTTCTAATGTTCCTGAAGGAATTGATGTTTTAGGAGTATCCGAAACATCAGGAGATACTTTAATTAAAACAGGTGAAAATACTTATACTAATGTTTTAACTTTAAATGATATAAAAACAGGAATTAAAAATAATATCAGGGTAAATTTTTCTTGGAATAATATAGAAACTAATAATATAGAAGATTCTAAATTGGGACTTATTTATAACAATAAAATAGAAATTCCAGTTGAAATAGAAGTTTTACAATATTTGGGGGAAGAAATAAAAGAATATAGATAGGTGTTGATAAAATATGAAAAAAATTGAAAAATTAATGCAAATTATAATTAATACTTGCTTAGTTTTTTCTTTAGTTGCTATTATATTTTGTTTATCAGGCTTTATTCAATTAAAGGCTTTAAAAAGACCATATGTAGACTTTTTTGGTTATACTTTCTTTTCAGTTGCAACAGGTAGCATGAGACCATCTTTAAATATAAATGATATTATAATTGTTAAAATAACTGATAATATTAAAGTTGGAGATGTTATAACTTATCAAGATAATAAAGATTTTATAACCCATAGAATAGTATCAAATAATAAAGATAAATTTATTACAAAAGGAGATTATAATAATACAGAAGATAATCCTATTGATAGTAGTCAAATAGTAGGAAAAATGATATGTAAAATACCAAGTTTAGGAGTAGTAAGTGATGTTTTATTAACACCTAAAGTATTTATTTCAATTATAATAACTTTATTTCTTTTTTGTATAAGTTTTTCCTATGTTCCAAGAGAAAAGAAAAAAGAAAAAAAAGAAAAAGAAAATTTAGATGTAAAAGTAATTCAAAGTGATAATAATAATTTAAATATAAAAGAAGTATGTAATAAATTAGATAATATTAATAAAAAACAAATAGATTTAGGAGAAACAGCTGAGTTATTCTTAAATTTAAAAGAATTAGAACAAGAAGAAGTTAAAATAAAAACTAAACTTACTAATAAAACTAAAAAAAATAAACCAAAGAAAAAAATTGATCTTGATAAAACATGTGAATATATCTTTGCTTTTAAAGAGAATAATAAATAGGTGATGTATGATATCATTTAAGAAATTTAGTTTATCATTTAAATTTATTATTAGTATTATTTTAGTAATAATTCTTATTATATTTGTACCAATTACTTTTTCTAGATATCAAACAATTTCAAGTAGTAATGCTTTAGTTGATATTGCTTTTTATATTATATCATCTAGTATGCAAACTGAAAATTTAGTCATGAAAGAAATAGGTCCAGATGATAATTCCTATGTTTACACATTTTCAGTTTCTAATTTTAAAGATAATCAAAGATTAGAAACAAAAGCTAAATATAATATAGTAATAAAAACAACAACAAATATTCCTTTTACATATAAATTATACAAAGAAAATGGAACAAAATTAGAAGATATATCACAAGGTGAAAAAATAGAACAAGATGAAGATGGAATGTATTTTAGAACTATAGAAACAAATGAATATGAATTTGGTTTTACTAAAGATGAAACAGATTTATATAGATTATATATAACATATCCAAATGATTATAATACCTATGAATACCAAAATATTTTAGAAAATATAAGTATTACAATAGATTCAAAACAAGTATTAAAAGATGATTAAAATCACTTGAAAAAGTAAAAAAACATGATATTATTTTATCATGATAGAAAATAGAAAGGAGTTAAAAATATGAATAAAATAATTAATAATTACTTTACACATACAGATACTCCTACTTTACAAAACTTTACATGGGGGGGTGGGGTACAAACCTATATTAAATAAGGAATTTGTAAAGAATAATAAATTAAAAGTACAATTAAAAACATGATTAAGTTTACAGTATATCTGTAATTTTTAATCATGTTTTTTTTAATAATGAAGGTAAGAGGTGTAAATATGAATAATAAAAAAGTAGTAATAATATCAAGTATAATATTAGCAGTTTTAGTTCTAACAATAGGAGCAACTTATTCAATTTTTAGTTTAAGTAAAGTAAGTAAAAACTCAAATTTAGTGGTAGGTGATATTTATATGCATTATAATGAAACAACAAATGCAATTAATATAACAGACATGATGCCAACATCTACTATAAAAGTAAATACAAGTGCAGATAAAGTATCAAAGTGTGTAGAGTATTTAAAAACTACTTATGGAAATGAATGGAATGGTTTATCAGTTTCAGGTACTATCGTTTCAAATAGCAATAGTTATAAAGATGCAATAGTAAGACAAATAGAGCGACATGCTGTAGGAACATATTCAGAATATTGTAGTTGTAAAAGAATTACATACGTAGTTGCTGAAAAAAAAAATAATAAAAATGAAGAAGTAATGGTAAAACCAATAGCGGAACGCCCCTCAACAACAATAACAAAAACAATATATATGTTAAATGATTTAGAAAATGGAACTTTAACAGCAGCTGATAAAAAATATTTTGAAGATAATGGAATAATAGAAGATAATACCCTAGGACTTCCATACTTTGAATTTACTATAGATGGAAAAAATACACATACTAAAAATGGAGTAAATTATAATATACAAATAGTTCATGGAGATGAAGAAACAAATAAAACTAGAATACAAGATAAATTTTTAAAATTTAGATTAGTAAGTGTTGATAATAATCAAGAAACAATATTACAAGATAAATTGACCATAGATAACATTAATAATACAACAATATATAGTAGTACAATTCCAGCAAATACAACAAGTGAAATAACAAGAACATATAGATTATATATGTGGATAGATGGAAATGTAAATATCTGTGGGGGAACTCAA
>CADBSI010000074.1 GCA_902797275.1 uncultured Erysipelotrichaceae bacterium
CCAGGTGAATATACTTTAACTGAAATAGTTGCACCAAATGGTTATGTCTTAAGTAAAGAATCAATTACTTTTACAGTTAAGAATGATGGAAGTATAACAGAAGTTGTTATGTATAATACTTTATATGAAGTACCAATAACTGATTTAAATGTTAGTAAAACTATGATAATAGTTGCCTTATCATTAATTATGTTAGGTGCAGGAGTTGTTGTATATTATGCAAAATTCTCAAAATAAAATTATGGTTTCAATCGGTACTTTGTTATTAGTTTCCGGAACTTTGATTTTATTTAGTAATTACTTTAATGAAAAATTAAGTAATGCTTATTCTTATATGAATAGTTTATTATTAAATGAACAAGAAGAAATATATGATATACCAGAAGAAGTGGACAACTTAGATGAGTCTACTTCTTCTTTAGAAAATGAAACTGAAACAAAAACTGAAACTAAAGAGTACGTTGATCCATATCAAAAATATTATATTGGTAGTTTAGAAATACCAAAAATTAATTTAAATAAAGGTTTCACAGAACTTGGTTCACCTTATAACACCGTTAATAAAAACATTGAAATTGTTCGTAATTCTTCATATCCTGATGTTGAAAAAGGAAATTTTATTCTTGCTGCACATTCAGGTAATAGTTATTTAGCTTATTTTAGAAATTTATATCAATTAAATCTTGGTGATTATGCTTATGTTAATTATAAAAATCATAAATATACTTATAAAATAGTTAACATCTATGAACAAGAAAAAACTGGTAAAATAGCAATATATAGAAATCTTGATAAAACCACATTAACTTTAGTTACATGTACTAAAAATAGTCATACTAAACAAACAATTTATATATTAGAACTTGAAAGTGTTGTTAATATCTAAAAAAAATAAAGGGGGGAGATATAATGATACAAACAAGTATATTAGAACAATTTGATTTGTTTTTTAAACTTTTTTTAAAGCAATCAAATAAATACCTTATACTTTTAGTAGCATCTTTAACATTAATTCTTTTAATACTTGCTAATAAGTTTAAAAATAAAAAGATAACTAAAATTATTTGTTATCTAGTATATATAGCAATATTTAGTTATTTAATATATACTTATAACAACGAAATATTTCATTTGTTTGATTATCTAATGGATAACTTATTCCTTCTTTTGTTTTTTCCTAATTTAGCTGTATATATATTAATACTAATAATTACCAATGTTTTCTTAGTTAAATCAACTTTTTCTACAAGTGATAGTTTAATTAAAAAAAGTATAAATATTTTCTTTTTTCTAATCTTTAATATTATATTTTACTTTATTATAAATAATATTATTACTAATAATATTAATGTATATGAAGAATTAAGTATTTATACTAATAGTGAACTTCTTAATTTAATAGAATTAAATATGAAAGTATTTCTTATTTGGTTATTAGTTTTACTTATTATCAATTTTGTTAATAAAATTAATTCTTACATTGAAAATAGAAATTTAGCAAATAATCCAGTAGTATTTGATGATAAATTAAATTCTTCTGAATTTGATAAAATACAACCAGTTAATACCTATAATATCTACAATGATTATCTTGATGTTATGCCAATTAAAAAAGCAAAGAAGGTTATGGAACCTATTCTTGAAATAGAACCTAAGGTTTTATCAACTAAAGAAATAATTGAATATGAACCATTAAAGAAGAAAAATAAACAAGTTAACTTAAATAAGGCTAAACCAATTGAATTTGCTAGTATTTTAGATAGCATCTACGAGAAAAATGAAGACATTAAGAAAGTTAATAAAGTTGTATTACCTACTTTGGATGAAGTATTAGAGGAAAATCAAAAAACCAAAACTGAATTTTCTATTAAAGAAACTCAGCCTAAAAAACTTGATATTGATTTAAGTTCATATGATGATATATTTGTTGATTATCAAACTCCTGATAAAGAATTTGAAAATAATATGGATCAAGTATTTAGTACCAACAACAATTACTTAGAAAAACTTTTATATGATGTTGAAAACTTAAGAAATAATCAAGATGATAAAAATAGTATTCAAGATATTTATTTTAAAATAAAAACTCATCAAAATGAGTTAAGTTTAAATGATTATAATTATTTAATTAATCGTTTATTGGAAATTAAAAATAGTTAATTTTTCATAATTTTATTTATAAATACTAAACATGTATCAATTAAAAAAATAATTAAAATAATAATTGTTATATGGTTTGGTATTTTTTTTATAATATTTATATTAAAGAAAGGATGTAAATATTTAATAATAAAAGTAGCTAATAAACCCCAATAAATAGCATAATCAAGACAAATATATTTACCTAGATGATATTTATGATTTTGATAGTTCCATTTATCTATTTTAAGTAATAAATGAATTAAAGAGCCACCTATCCATTCAATTGTAGTTGTTATTACAACAAAACTAAGATAACATAAAATTATTGTAATAATATTATTAGGTAAAATAGTAGTTAATTTATTAAATAATAAAATACAAGGGAGCATACCAAAGCCATATACTAAAGTATAAGGACCATAAAAAATACTACTATGTTGATTAGTATTACATACTTTATAAACAACACTTTCCATAATAAAACCTAGTAAGGAATAAAACATAATTAAATTAAAATAATACATATATCACCTGTTAAATATATGTAAAATTCTTTTTAATATTTGTCTTTTTTTTCTATTTAGTATAGAATATTAATATAAAGGTTATTATAAAAGGAGGAAAAGTGATAATTTAGCGCCAGAACCTGTTGGTTGACGAGGTTTAATGTTATCGAATATTTCGGCGGATGCATTAACGGGTAGTACTCGTAAGATATATAATAAAAAATAAAATTAATATTATAACAAAAAATATATCAACTAGAAGGAGATTTATGTGTGGAATAATAGGATATAATGGAAAAGAAAATGCTATTCCAATTTTAATAGAAGGTTTAAAAAGTCTTGAATATAGAGGATATGATTCAAGTGGAATAGCTTATTTTACCAATAATAAAATAAAAATATTTAAAGAACAAGGAAGAATTGAGGAACTAGAAAAAATATTAGTTTCAGATGATACTAATATAGGTATAGGTCATACTAGATGGGCAACTCATGGAAGACCTAATAATATAAATGCTCATCCTCATAAAGTAGGAAATGTTACGCTAGTTCATAATGGAATAATTGAAAATTATCATGAATTAAAAGAAGAATTGTTAAAAAAAGGTTATACTTTTAAAAGTGAAACTGATACTGAAGTAGCAGCTGCTTTAGTAGATGATTTAATTAAAACTAAAGAAAATATTATAAGTGGTTTAGCAAAACTTAAAAATATTCTTAAAGGAAGTTATGCTTTTGCTATTCTTTTTGATTTTGATCCTGATAATATTTATGCTCTTAGATATGGAAGTCCTTTAATAGTTGCTGAAAGTAGTATAGGTAATTTTATAGCAAGTGATATACCAGCTATTTTAAAATATACAAAAAATTATTATTTAATAGATGATAGTATAGCAGTTATTACTAAAGATAAGATTAAATTTTATTTAAATAATCAAGAAATTCACAAAGAAAAATTAACTTTTAATCATGATATAATGTCTGCTACTAAAGGAGGATATAGTCATTTCATGTTAAAAGAGATAAATGAAGAACCTGAATTAGTAGATAAATATTTAAAATATTATTTAAACAATTTAGAACTTATTCCAAGTATTAGTAAATATAAAAAAATATATATTGTTGCCTGTGGATCAGCATATCATGCTAGTTTAATAGGTTCTTATCTAATTGAAAAGTATTTAAATATTGAAACTAAAGTAGAACTTGCTAGTGAATTTCGTTATAAAAAGAATTTTTTGAAAAAAGATGATTTAGTTATATTAGTTTCCCAATCAGGAGAAACTGCTGATACCATTGCTTCTTTAAGACTTGCTAAAGAGACAACCAAAACTCTTGGAATAGTTAATGTTGTAGGATCAACTATAGCTAGAGAAAGTCAAGAAGTAATTTATATAAATGCAGGATGTGAAATAGCTGTTGCAACAACAAAAGCCTTTACTCTTCAAGTATTAACTTTTAGTATGTTAATATACAAAGAATTACTTAAAATAGATCCTGAATTAAGTAAAGAAGTTTTAAATGATTATAATAAATTAAGTCAAGAAATAAGAAAACTTATTAATATAGATTATAAAGATATAGTAAATAAAATTAGTAAACATAAAGATGTATTTTTTATAGGAAGATTAATAGATTATTATTTAGCTTTAGAAGGATCTTTAAAATTAAAAGAAATTTCATATATTCATTCAGAGACTTATGCAGCGGGAGAACTTAAACATGGAACTATTTCTTTAATAGAAGAGAATACTCCCGTTATTAGTGTTTTAACTGATAAATCTATTTATGAAAAAACAATTAGTAATATTAAAGAAACTAAAGCAAGAGGAGCTTATTCTTTAGTCATTAAAAGAGAATGTTTAAATATAGCAAGTGATGTTTATGATGATTTAATAGAAATACCTGATTTAAGTGATTTAACAACATGTGTTTTAAGTGTTATTCCTATGCAATTATTAGCTTATTATGTTGCTCTTAATTTAGGATATGATATTGATAAACCAAGAAATTTAGCTAAAAGTGTTACAGTTGAATAATTAAGAAAACTAGTAATTATTAAAAAAATTATTAGTTTTTTTCGTCCTTAATTTATTTACTAAAAAGCAAAAATTTGGTATAATATGCTAGTAAGTGAGGTCAAGATGGAACTAAAAGATGTAAAGGGTATTGGAAGTAAAAGCTTAAGCTTATTAAATAAATTAGGTATATACACTGTTAATGATTTAATTACTTATTATCCAGTTAGATATGATGTTTTAAAACAAACAGATTTTAATAATTTAGATGATGATATGAAAGTAATAGTTGATGGGAGAGTAGAATCAATTCCTATAGTAATAAGAATTAAAACTGGACTTAATAAAATGAATTTTAGACTTTCAGGAACAGATAGAATATTTGGTGTATCAATTTTTAATCGGGCTTTTCTAAAACAACATTTAACAATTGGAAGTAATGTAATAGTAATTGGTAAATATGATAAAGTAAAAAATATTATAACAGCAAGTGATATTAAATTAGGTAGACTTGGTAATTCGATTAAAATAGAATCAGTTTATCATTTAACAAATGGTTTGACTTCTAAAAATATTTCAACTTATGTTAATATGGCTCTTTTACAACTAGGACATGATATAGATGATTATATACCAAATTATTTAGTTGAAAAATATCAATTTCCAAGTAAGAAAATGGCTTTAAATATTATTCATAATCCAAATGAAATAGAAAAATTAAAAAGTGCTAAGATAAGACTTAAATATGAAGAATTATTTGAGTTTATGTTTAAAATAAATTATTTAAAAAGAGAAAATACTAAATTAGATGGTATTAAAAGAAAAATATATAAAAAAGATATAGAAAGTATTTATAAATTACTACCTTTCACTTTAACAAATGATCAAAAGAAAGTAATTGAAGAAATAAGAGTTGATATGAATAGTAGTAAAAGAATGAATAGATTAATTCAAGGTGATGTAGGATCTGGTAAAACTATTGTTAGTTTAATTGCTATGTATATGAATAAATTAAGTGGTTATCAAAGTGCTCTTATGGTACCAACTGAAATACTTGCTAATCAACATTATAATAATATGAAAAATTTATTTGGTGATTTAGTTGAGGTTAAATTATTAACTGGTTCAACTTCTAAAAAAGAGAAGAATTTAATCTATGAAGGTTTATTAGATGGAACAATTGATATGGTAGTAGGTACCCATGCTTTAATTCAAGAAGATGTTAAATATCATAATTTGGGACTTGTTGTAACTGATGAACAACATAGATTTGGGGTTAATCAAAGAGAAAATTTAAAAAATAAAGGACTAACTCCTGATGTTTTATATATGAGTGCAACTCCAATTCCAAGAACTTATGCTTTAACTATATATGGGGATATGGATGTATCTACTATTAAAGAGATGCCAAAAGGAAGAAAAGAAGTTAAAACTTATGTTTTTAAAAATGATGATATGCCAAAGGTATTAGAAATGATGTATAAAGAACTTCAAGAAAATCATCAAATATATGTAATTGCTCCTTTAATAGAAGAAAGTGATAGTAGTAATTTAGTAAGTGTTAATGAACTTAAAGATAAAATGAATGTAGCTTTTGGTAAAAAGTATAATATTGATATTGTTCATGGGAAAATGCCTAGTAAGATGAAAGATGAAATCATGAATAAATTTAGTTCTCATAAAATAGATATTTTAATTAGTACAACGGTAATTGAAGTTGGAATTGATGTTAAAAATGCTAGTCAAATGGTAATATTTGATGCTAATAGATTTGGACTTTCTACTCTTCATCAATTAAGAGGAAGGGTAGGAAGAGGAGAAATTGCTTCAAGTTGTATTTTAATATCTGATACTGATACTAAGAGATTACAAATACTTGAATCAACAAGTGATGGTTTTAAATTAAGTGAAGAAGATTTTAAATTAAGAGGATCGGGAGATTTGTTTGGAACTAAGCAAAGTGGAGATATGACTTTTAAAATTGCTAATATAAAAGAAGATTATAAAATTTTAGTTCAAGCTAATACGGATTCTTTAGAGTTTTTAAATAATACTCCGGTTGATTGTTTAAAATTAAGAGATGAATTAATTAGTACTGTACGAAAAGACAATGTTTTAGAAAAAGAGTAGTAAAAAATAATATGTAAAATTAAAAGAAAAATATGTCAAATTAAATCTTTTCCATTGACTAATTATGAAAAATATAATAATATTTAAATGTATGGTTAAACCATACATGCACTTCACGGTTTATAGTGAGTGCATATTCAACCAAAACCCCCTGAAGAGAGCGAAAGCTCTCATTTTTTGTTGAAATTACAGGGGTTTTCGTGATTTTAATTATTTAAAAAATGCTTTTACATTAACTTTTACATTAACTACTAGGTAATGTAGAAGTTTTTTTAAC
>CADBSI010000075.1 GCA_902797275.1 uncultured Erysipelotrichaceae bacterium
GATACTAATTATGGTACAGTAGAAACTCCTATGTTTATGCCAGTTGGTACTCGTGCTGCAGTTAAAGGTTTAACTACTGATCAAGTTAAAGAATGTGGTAGTGGAGTAATACTTGCTAATACATATCACTTATGGTTAAGACCGGGAGAAGATATTGTTAATGAAGCAGGAGGTCTACATAAGTTTATGAATTATGACGGACCTATATTAACTGATAGTGGTGGTTTTCAAGTATTTAGTTTAGCTAAAAATAAAAAGAAAGATATTACAGAGGAAGGAGTTAAATTTAAAAGTCATATCGATGGAACAAAGTTATTTTTAACTCCCGAAAAAAGTATTGCTATTCAGAATAAATTAGATAGTGATATTGCTATGTCTTTTGATGAATGCATAAGTTATCCTAAAGAATATGACTATGTAAAAAGAAGCGTTTTAAGAACAATTAGATGGGCTGAAAGAGGTAAAAAAGCTTTTAATAATGAAAGACAATCTTTATTTGGGATTGTTCAAGGTGGCGACTATGAAGATTTAAGAAAAATGTGTGCTGAAAGCCTTGTAAAACTAGATTTTGATGGTTATGCAATTGGAGGAACCAGTGTTGGAGAACCAAAGGAAGTAATGTATAAAATGGTTGAATACTCAACTAAGTATTTACCAAATGACAAGGTCAGATATTTAATGGGAGTAGGAGATCCAATTGATATAATTGAAGGAGTAATTCGTGGTGTTGATATATTTGATTGTGTTTTGCCAACAAGACTCGCTAGACATGGGAATGCTTTTACAAAATATGGTAAAATTAATTTAAAAAATGCTGTGTATAAAGAAGATTTTACTCCTCTTGAAGAAAACTGTGATTGCTATGCTTGTAAAAATTTTACTAAAGCTTATATTAGACATTTAATAACTCTTGATGAAATGCTTGGAGCAAGACTTTTGTCTATTCATAATTTAAGATTTTTAATCAGATTAACCGAAGATTTAAGAGAATCAATTAAAAATGATAATATTTTAGAGTATCGAGATAACTTTATTAAAAATTATTATCAAGGTGCATCTTATTTAAATTATAAAACGAAAGGACAAGATGATTATGACAAAAATAGTAAATGAATTAACTAAAGAAATAAAAGATGAAATAGCAAATGATAATTTAGTAATATTTCCAACTGAAACTGTTTATGGAATAGGAGCAAATGCTTTATCTGAAAATGCTGTTAATAAAATATTTGAAGTTAAAACAAGAGCTAAAAATAATCCTTTAATAGTTCATTTAAAAGATAAAAAGGAAATTAGTAAATATGCTTATATTTCAAATAGTATTGAACAAAAATTAATCGATGCTTTCATGCCAGGACCATTTACTATTATTTTAAAAAAGAAAAGTATTATTCCAAATGTGGTAACGGCTAATATGGATAGTGTTGGTATTCGTATTCCAATAGATGAAATGGCTCATAACTTTTTAAGTCTTGTAGATGTTCCCATAGCAGCCCCAAGTGCTAATATTTCCGGTAAACCAAGTGGAACCAAAGTTCTAGATATTAAAGACGAATTTGATGGTTTGGTAAATATAATAATTGATCATGGAGAATCAACAATTGGTCTTGAATCAACTGTTGTAAAAGTAATAGATGGTACTCCTACAATTTTAAGACCTGGTTTTATTACTAAAGAAGACATTATTGCTTTAATAGGATCTTGTAATATTGCTCCCGGTGTATTAGAAAAATTATCTAATAATGAAAAAGTAGAAAGCCCAGGAATGTTATATAGACACTATGCTCCTAAAACTAATTGTATTTTAGTTTACAATGAAAACCTTCCTACTTTAAAAGAAATAATTAAAAGAAATATGATTGATAAAACTATAATAATTGGATCAAATAAATTAAAAGATATTTCTTGTTATAAATTCATTAATTACGGAGAAACTTTACCGGAAATATCACATAACATCTTTTCACTTTTAAGACTAGCTGATACTTATCAAGGTAATTTAATAATAATTGAAGGAGTAAAAAAAGAAGGACTAGGTCTTGCTATTATGAATAGATTAATTAGAACTTCTAGTTTTAACTATATTGATAAATGAAAATAATAAAATATATAAAAGTTTCTAAATCTAAATATAAAATAATTTTAGAAGATAATGAAACTATTACTTTATATGAAGATGTAATTTTAAAATATGAATTATTATTAAAAAAAGAAATAATTGATTTAAATAGTATTCTAGAATTTAATAAAAAATATGAATTATATGATAAAGTACTTAGTTATATAAATAAAAAAATTAGATGTGAAAGAGAAATAATAACTTATTTAAAAAAATATACAGAAGATGATAATTTAATAAATGAAATTATTTTAAAATTAAAAAGTAATAATGTTTTAAATGAAGAAAACTATATTACAAGTTTTATTCATGATAAAATCTATCTTACTTTAGATGGACCAGTTAAAATTAAAAATGATTTACTTAATTTAGAATTTGAAGAAGACATGGTAATTGATAATTTAAAAGTATTTGATCAAGATTTAATCGAAGAAAGAATAAATAAATATTTAAATAAGCAAATAAAAACTAATAAAAAAAGCAACTATATTTTTAAAAATAAGATGCTTCTTAATTTACTTAATTTAGGTTATACTAAAGAAGATATTACTAGATGTTTAGATAATATTAGTTTAGATGACACATCATCATACGAGAAAGAAAAAGAAAAGTTATATAAAAAATATGAAAAGAAATATTCAGGTTATGAACTTGATATGATAGTAAAAAGAAAATTATATGAAAAAGGATATTTTAAATAAATAATTTAAATTATCTTTTTTATTTCACTAAAGTTTACCTTTTTAGTCTTTTTAATCCCATATAAAATAAGATATTTAAAAATAAAAAAATATCTTTTTTAATTTGATAAAAGTATTACATTATATATAGGAGGAGAAATAATGTGAATGAAGAAGATAATAGTACTTTATTAGTAGCTAGATATTATGATCCAGATAAAAGAAGAGAATTCTATGCTGAAGGTTTTCGTGAAGAAGGACGCGAAGAAGGACGTCTTTTAGGACGCAAGGAAGAAAGCTTTAAAGTTGTTTTGAATATGCTAAAAAATAAATTTAAAATAAATGACATAGTAATGGCAACTGGATTATCAAAAGAAGAAATTCTAAAACTAAAAGAGGAAAAATAGAGTTTCTAATAATAGTATTAACAAATTTTCTCATAATAGTACTTTTTTTAAGAAAGTTTAAAAAAACGTATATATTATATTTGGAGGCTATTCTCTAGAAAAAAGAAAATATGTTAGAACTAAAAACCATGAAAGAACATCAAAGAATTTCTAAAACTTACTAAAGAAAAATGAAGTTCCATTTTTCTTTAGTAAACTATCTTGTTTTTTTAAATGTTTTTTTATAAAATATAGACAGGTGGTTTTATGCAAGATGATTTATTACTAATTAAAAAGAAGTATGGAGAAGAAATGATGCATCTATGTCGTAAGTTATTTCCAACAATTTTAGAAACTAAAGGGGCTTTATCTAAAATATTATTAGATAACTTTTACCCTAATCATTCTATTACAAAAGACTTGGTAGGAAATGATTTAATCTATGATTTTAAAAATTTTATTCAAGTTAAATACCAAGAAACATATGATAAAAACGATTCTACTATTGAAACAAGTAAGACACCATTTGAACTTTTAGATAAAGCAGGCTACATATTATATGAGTGCAAAACCAATAAAGATATTTTAAAATTTAAAAAGTATTATAAGCGTGATGAAGAAATATGTACCTTCAATGAAAATAGATTACTTACCCATTATGTTTTCTTTGCAGTTAAAAAAGATGCATCTGAAATAATAAGAGAAGATTTTTCAAATCCTAAAAGACAAGATTTATACGGGACAAGTGTTATAAGTATTCAATTTACAAGAGATGAAAATCATACTTTATCAATTAAAAATAGATATAATCATACAGTTAATAATCCCGATGCAACATTTTCTAATAACTTAGATAATATTATACAAGGTCTTACAAATAGTTTTTCTAAACATTATGGCTTGAAGCAAACAAATCTTGTTTATAATTTTGAAATGCCTTATTATATTTTGGCTAATAATAAATATTATAAATATAATTTAGTTGTTGATTATACTTATTATTGTCCAAATAATATTTTAATAATAAATAAAGAAGTAAGAAAACTTGAAAAAGAAAAATATTTATTTCTTGATAATTCTATTCTTGATCTTAAAAGACATGAATTTATTCATTTTCAAGATGATTATTTTAAAGAATTAATAGGTAATATTAAAAAAGTAGAAATAATAAATGATAATACAAGAAAAATAGTAAAGATTGTAAATGATAAGTGTGAAGAAACTACTATTATTTTAAATATGAATGGAGAAATAATTGGTTTAAAAAATAATTATATAGAAGATATTCCTGATGATTTTTTATATTATAATAAAAAAATGGAAATATTAGAACTTTTAAATGTCAAAAGAATTGCTAATAATTTTTTATATCATAATAAATGTTTAAAATGTTTAAATATACCAAATGTTATAGAAATAGGTAATAATTTTTTATATAATAATGTTTTACTTAAAAATATTAGTTTAGATAAGGTAGAAATAGTTGGTCATAATTTTATTTGGTTAAATAAAGTTTTAGAAAATCTTAGTTTACCTAATTTAAAAGTAGTTGGAGATAATTTTTTATATAGTAATGAAACTCTTGATAGTATAGATTTACCTAATTTAGTAAGTAAAGGTTTCTCTTTTATTTTTTTTAATGATAAAATAAAAAATAAAGTATTAAGAAAGTAGTGATTTAAATGAGTAAAATACAAATAATGGATATGAATTTAGCTAATAAAATAGCAGCTGGAGAAGTAGTTGAAAAAACTATGAATGTTGTTAAAGAATTAGTAGAAAATTCAATTGATGCAGGGGCAACAACAATTAAAATAGAATTAATTGATAGTGGAGTTAAAGAAATTAAAGTAATAGATGATGGCTGTGGAATGGACGAAAATGATGCAACTCTGGCTTTTTCAAGACATGCAACTAGTAAACTTAAAACTTTAGATGATTTATTTAATATAAATTCTTTAGGTTTTAGAGGAGAAGCCCTACCTTCTATTGCTAGTGTTTCTAATATTGTTTTAAAAACAAGTAATGAAAAAACAGGTACTATGGTTGTTGTTAATGGGGGAAACATTGAAAGTGTTAAATCATGTGATTTGAAAAAAGGAACAACTATTATTGTTAAAGATTTATTTTATAATACTCCAGTTAGACTTAAATATTTAAAAAGTTTATACACAGAACTTGCTAATATTAGTGATTATGTTAATAAAATGGCTTTAAGTTATCCAAATATTAAATTTGTTTTAGTAAATAATGAAAAAGAATTATTAAATACTAATGGATCAGGAGATTTATTAAAAACTATTTTTGATATTTATGGAGTTGTTGTTGCTAATAAAATGATGTATATAGAAAACATGAATAATGATTATAAAATAAGTGGTTATATTTCATATCCAGAACTTACTAAAAGTAATCGAGGAAGTATAACTTTACTTGTAAATAACCGGGTTGTTAAAAACTATGAAATAGTTAAAGCTATTTTAGAAGCTTATCATACCTTTATTCCTAAAGATAGATTTCCCTATATTGTTTTAAATATAGAAGTTGATCCATTTCTAGTTGATGTAAATGTTCATCCTACTAAAATGGAAGTAAAGTTTTCTAAAGAAGATAGTTTAACTTCTTTAATAATGGAAACAATTGATAATAAATTAAATAAAAAAACTTTAATTCCTAAAGCTGTTTATGAAAATGTAGAAGATAAATATTATGAAGATGATTTAAAAGTAAATGAAGATTTATTTGGAACTAATAGTATTGATGATGAAAAAGAAGAAACTTTGGAAAAACCTAAACTAGAAGAATTAACTTTTGATTTTTCGGTTAATGAAGAAAAAGAAAAATATGAAAGTGAAGTAAATCCAAGAATTAAAGAATTAACTCCTATTGGAATAGTTCATGGAACTTATATTATTTGTGAAAACCCAGATGGTATGTTTATAATTGATCAACATGCTGCTGCTGAAAGAATTAATTATGAAAAATATTATCATGCTTTAAGTACTCATTCTAAAAATACAATTGATGTTTTAATACCTTATAAAATAGAACTTCCTACTAATGAATATATAATTTTAGAAAAAAACTTTAATATTTTAGATAACTTAGGTTTTAAATATGAAGAATTTGGTAATAATACTTTAATTATAAGAAGTCATCCTACTTGGCTACCTAAATATGCTATTTTAGAAGCTATTAGAAAAATAATTGATATAATTATTAAAGAAGAAGACTTTAATGAAGATAAATTCAATGAAAAAGTATCAATTACTTTAGCTTGTAAAATGAGTATTAAAGCAGGGGACGTTATAACTATGCCTGATATTACTTATTTAATAAATGAGTTAAGGCATACTAAAAATCCTTTTACTTGTCCCCATGGTAGACCAACTATTATAACTTATACCAAATATGACTTAGAAAAATTATTTAAAAGAGCTATGTAAACAATTGACAAAAACGTTAATTTATAGTATATTCTTATCAAGAAATGCAAAAAGAAGTAGTAATAAGTACTTTTAATTTAGTGAGAAGATGGTTGGTGAAAATCTTTTTAAAACCTTATGAACGTATCTTTTAGTTTCATCGCTATTAGCGTTATCAAATAAGTGCATAGAAATTCTATGAAGTAAGGTGGTACCACCCTTAAGGGTCCTTATTTTGTAGAATTTTTTTAATTAGGAGGGAATATGTTAAAGGAATTAGAAATTTATTTAGAAAATTTATTAAAAGAACTTGGCTATGAAGAAAAAGTTACAATTCTTGCCAGTAGTAAAAAAGAACTTGGTTGGTATCAATTAAATATTTGTATGGCTCTTGCTAAAAAGTATCATGAAAATCCAGTTTTAGTTGCGAATAAAATAGTTGAGAAGTTAGATTATCGTTTCACCTCAGTTAATGTAGCTGGACCTGGTTTTATTAATTTTAAATTAGATGAAAAATATTTACTTGATTATTTAAATTCTGGTTTAACTAATTTTAAAGTGTTTGTACCAAATATTACTAAAAAGAAAGTTGTAATTGACTTTGGTGGTGCTAATGCTGCTAAGGCTTTACATGTTGGACATATGAGATCAGCTAACATCGGAGAGGCTTTAAGACGTCTTGGGGTACTTGTTGGTTATGATATGATAAGTGATGTTCATCTAGGAGATTTGGGTCGTCAAGCCGGAATGCTTTTAAGTGAAATTAAAAAAAGAGGTGAGTACTTAGAATATTTTGATCCTAACTTTAAAGGAGAATATAGAAGTGTAGATTATACTCCAACAGAACTAGGTAAGATGTATGCTAGTGCTAATATTGCTGCTTCTAATGATGAAGAAAGAATGGAAGAAGTAAGAGAAATAACTGCTGAAATTGATAAGGGTAATAAAACTTATTTAAATTTATGGAAACAACTTGTTGCTATTTCTTCAATTTCGATTAAAGAAGTTTATGATGAATTAAATTGTCATTTTGATTTATTTGAAGGAGAACTTGATGCATTTAAAGATATTCCTGCTATGTTAAAGAAGGTTAATCCTTATTTATATGAATCAAATGGAGCCATGGTCATGGATGTAAAAGAAGAAAGTGATACCAAGGAAATGCCACCTTTATTAGTTATTAAAAAAGATGGTGCAACTATTTATGCAACTCGTGATTTAGCAACTATTTATTCTCGTGAAGAAAGATTTAATCCTGATGAAATTTGGTATGTTGTTGATAATCGTCAATCATTATATTTTGAACAAGTTTTCCGTGCTTCTTATATTGCTAATTTAACTGATGCTAAACTATATCACTTTGGTTTTGGAACTATTAATGGAACTGATGGTAAACCTTATAAAACCAGAGATGGTGGGGTAATGCAATTATCTACTTTAATTGAATTAATTAGTAATTTAATTGAAGAAAAAATGAAACCAGATATAATAGATGATAGATTAAATATTAAAAACAAATTAACAATTGCTACCCTTAAATATGCTGATTTAATGTCTTACCGTGCAACTGATTATATCTTTGATCCAGTTAAATTCTCTTCATTTGATGGTAAAACTGGTCCTTATATTTTATATACCGTTGTTCGTTTAAAATCAATTTTAAATAAATCAGTTAAAAAAGATTATAAAATTCTTAGTATAAATAGTATAGAAGAATTAGATATTTACTTAAAAATAACCGAACTAGAAAGTGTTCTTGAAAGATCAATTCGTGATAAATCTTTAAATTATATAACAGATTTTCTATTTGAACTTGCAAGTTTATTTAATAAATTCTATAACACTTATCATATTCTAAGTGAAACAGATGAAACTAAAAAAGAATCTTTCTTAGGACTTATTACTATTGTTTACAATTGTATACATAATTTGTTAAATGTTTTAGCAATAGATGAAGTAGATAGAATGTAATTCGACAAATAAAGACAAAGAAATTTTTTAAAATAGAATCGTGATCCTATGAAAAAAATATTTGTCTTTTTTTTAATTTTTTTAATATTTTTAACAGGAGATGCTTTAATAATATCTAATAAATATGTAGAAAATTCTCCTGATTTAGAAATAAGAGGTGTTTATATATCATACTTAGAATATTTAACTTATTTTAAGGATAATTCTTTAGCAATTAATAAAGCTTATATTAATAAAATGTTAGATAATTTACAAAGTATTAATATTAATACCATTTTTTTACATGTATCTCCATTTTCAGATAGTATTTATAATTCTAAAATATTTCCTTATTCTTATACTTTATCAGGAGTTGAAGGTAAAAATCCTGGTATGGATTACTTAGAATATTTTCTAAAAGAAAGTAAAAAAAGAAAGATAAAAGTTCATGCTTGGATAAATCCTTATCGTATAAGTTTAACAAATGATATAAATTTACTTAGTAAAGATAATCCAGCTTATACACTTTTAAATATCAATAGTGTTAAAATAACTAATAATGGTATTTATTATAACCCAGCATCTATTGATGTTACTTCTTTAATATTAAAACAAGTTTATGAACTAATTTCTAATTATGATATAGCAGGAATTCATTTTGATGATTATTTCTACCCAGATAATACAATTGATTTAGAAAACTATAATGAATATAAAACTAAGAATAATGTTGATATTTCTTTAAAAGACTATAGACTTAATATTATAAATTCTTTAATTAAAAATGTTTATAAACTAATTAAAGATTATAATTCTAACTTAATATTTAGTATTGCTCCTGATGGTAATATAAATAATAATTATGTTTATCATTTTGCTGATATTAAAACTTGGCTTCTTGATGATAATTATGTCGATTTAATCTTACCCCAAGTTTATT
This sequence comes from uncultured Erysipelotrichaceae bacterium, assembly GCA_902797275.1. Classification (GTDB taxonomy): domain Bacteria; phylum Bacillota_I; class Bacilli_A; order RF39; family UBA660; genus RUG591. Next base: position 9,501 of record CADBSI010000075.1, read on the forward strand.
ATGGCTTTAATAATCAATACAAACCATTTATAAATACTTTAAATGAATGGCATGATTTAATTAAAAATAATAGTAAAATAGTACCAGTTTTAGCTTTTTATAAAGTAGGTACTTTAGATAATATGGCAGGAACTGGTATAAATGAATGGATTGATAATTCTTATATAATTAATAGACAAATAAACTATGCTAAAACTTTAGAAAAATACCATGGTTATGTTTTATTTAGATATGATTTTTTATTTAATAAAAATCTTATAAATGAAAAAAGTTTCGAAGAAATAGGAAAACTTAAAAATAATAATTAAAAAATCTAGAAAAAAATTAATTAATGTGCTATTATTATAATAGGTGATCATATGTTAAAATATTTTTATATTCCTGTTGAAGTTTGGTACTATGTTGTTATTCCAATTCTTATTATCTTATTAATCTATTTTGTTTTTAATCTAGTTTATCATAGAAAAAAAGGAACATATTATTATAATTATGTTGTAGATTATGTTTATAGCACCCTTGGAGTTTTATTTTGTTCTTTACTTCTTTGTCTATTACTAGGTTATAGTATAGCAACTATTCAAATATTAAGTGAAGCTAATGTAATTCAAAATAATATATTAATGTTTATAGTTTTATTAATATTACCAATAATTCCAACTATATTCTTAGGTTATGTTTTAAAAGTATATATTAAAAATTTAAAAAGAAAAAGAATATTAGATGATGCTTTAGAAGAAAAAGAAAGGGAATTAATAAAAAAATAATTATTAAGACTACTAAAAAGTAGTTTTTTTAATACTTCTAAACTTTAATTTTAACAAGACTTTTTAATATTTTATAAAATAATAAATAAAAAAACTAAGATCTTTTTAAATTTTAAATTTCTTAGTTTTTACTTACTTTTTAAATAGCTTTATATAATTCTTTTTTAATTTCTTCTAAGTTTTTATACATAATAGTTAAATAATTTTTTCCGTTTTCTCTTTCTTCATCAGTTATATTTTTTAAATTTTTAATATTTAAACTTTCTATTTTATTTTCTTCAATTATTTTATTAACTTCCTCACTGTTTAAAGTATTTTCATAAGTATAAAAATATTTAATAGTTTCATTTCTAATATAACTTTTAAATAAAGCTAGGTTCTTTTCATAATTTTCATTATTACTATCAAGAGAAATAACTTTTAAATTATATTTTTCTAAGAATAAAAGATTATCACTATTAACAACAATGGTATTAAAATTACTATTTTCAATAGAAGTTTTATATTCAGCATCAAGACTTGATAAATTAACTTTTAAATCTAAATAATTAGCATCTATTTTTTTAAGTAAATAAGTACTAGTTATATATTCACTTAAACCATTTTTTATATTTTGAGCTTGTCTTAAAAGATTAGAAGGGTTTAACCAAAGTTCATCTTTAGTATTTTTATATTCCATTCCAAAAGTAGCATCTATTATTTTTATTTTTTTATTTTGATTTAATAAGGTAACAGCTATATCAGAATCATTAGTAGAACCCATATAAATAAATAAATCTTTTTTGCAATAATCTTTTATTTGTTTATCAGTTAAATTATAGTTATCAATGTCAACTCCATCGGGGTAAATTGAAACAACCAAAGAATTATCTCCGTATAAAGCATTTGTAATATATTCAATTGCATAATTAGTAGTTGCAATATTAATATTTTCCATAGTATCATGTTTAAATAAAGAACAACCACTTAAAGTAAATAATATTAGTAAGATTAAACTTATTTTTTTAATTTTCATATCAACACCTAGTACTATTTTACTATTATTTTAAAATATTAACAAGTTTAAATATACATTTTTTTTAAAAAATGTTATAATCTAAGAAGAAAGGAAGACTTGAAATGGATGAATTCTTTAAAAAATTTAATATAGTACCTAAAAATAGAAAGTTATATGAAACAGCTCTTTCACATTCTTCATTTGTAAATGAGCATAACTTAAAAAGTGATTATGAAAGATTAGAATTTTTAGGAGATGCCGTTTTAGAACTGGTTGTAAGTGATTATTTATATAATAATTATCATGAAACAGAAGGCGAAATGACTAAAGTTCGTGCTAGTTATGTTTGTGAAAATGCTAATTATGAATATATGAAAAGTTTGGATCTTATAAAATATATTAAGGTTGGAAATGGTGAGGTTGGAAATATTAAAAAAGCTATTGTTGCTGATATTTTTGAATCAATCATGGCTGTTGTTTATTTAGAAGAAGGTTATTTAAAAGCCAAAGAAGTTATTTTAGAAATAATTGTTCCATTTATTAAAGATCCTAATATCACTTTCTTTAATGATTATAAATCAACTTTACAAGAAGCTTTGCAAACAGAAAAGAAATCTTTCTCATATGAAACAATTCAAGAAGAAGGACCACCTCATGATAAAACTTTTACAGTTGTTGTTAAAATCGATAATGTAATTTATGGAAAGGGGATAGCTAGTAGCAAGAAAGAAGCTGAAAGAGAAGCTGCAAGAGTTGCTTTAACAAAACTAGCCATAATAAAAAATGAAAAATAAGAATAAAGGGTTTACTTTAGTTGAATTATTAGCTGTTATAACAGTTCTTGGTATTTTAACTATGATTGCTGTACCTAATGTATTATCAACTATTAATAATAATAAAAAAAATTCCTTTTTAATGGATGCTAAAAGAATGGTTGCCAAAGCAAATGAACTAATTGCTAGTAATAAAGATGATAGAAATTTAGCTAAAAGTTCAGGAAAAACTTATGCTTTTGCAGATTTAAATCAAAAAGATGAATTTCCAAATGATGCTGATGGGGGATCTTTTGATCTTAATAATACATATGTTAAAGTAACATTTAGTAATAATTCTTTTAAATATTGTATTAAAGTTGTTGGAAGTAAAAGAAGTATAAAAGATAAAACTACTTCAAATTGTATAGATAGTTCTAATCTAACTGGTATAGAAGTAGTAGTTGATAATTAAAATAACAAATTGAAGTTAAAAAAAATTTATTTTTAAAATTTAAAAAATTAAAGAGATGAAATACCAAAATTCATTTCTTTTTTTTCATAAATAAAAGATTTAAACCTAAGAAAAAAACAAATTTGAAATTTGAAACAAAAATGTCTATAAAATGTCAATTTACAAAAGTTGACATTAAAGAGAACTTGTAGTAGGATGTAGTTATCAACCGGTTGAAGAAAGGATGTGTATGAAAAAAATAATATTAGGTTTAACGTGTTTTTTAACAATATTTATTAGTCCTTTAGCAGACGAAATAAATATAAATGATAAAGTTTACCAAGTTGCAAATTCAGAGATTTTAAGACTTGAGGGATTAACTTATAATCCTCATGATAATGTTTTAACTCTTGAAAATGCTACTTTAGAAACTATTAAAATAGATGATAATTTAACAATTAAATTAAAAGGTATTAGTAAAATTAATAACATGAAATCACCTGAAGCTATTAAATGTAAAAATCTTAAAATTTATGGTAGTGAAAATGCTACGTTAGAAATAACTAGCGTTAATAGAGGAATAGATGGAAAACAAATTATTGTTAATAATGCAACTATTACTGTTAATTGTGAGGATGTTGGTTTTTTAGCAAGTGATCCTGGTGATTTTATAACCATAAATGGGTCTTATTTAACTTTGAATTGTAAATCACAAGGATTTCGTGTATTTGATGGAGATTTGTATGTAAATAGTTCAACTATCAAAGGAACAGTGGCATATTTAAAAGGAGGCTTTTTTCAAACTTCTTATATCAATTCCAGTGATATTAATTTAACTATAACTAAAAATCCTGGTTATATTGGAAGAGTTTTCTATATAAATGGAGATTCTAATATCTTTATCTATGATCCAACTACTAATTTACTTCCTAAAGGTTATATAATAGATGATAATTTAAAAATGTATTATAGTTTAGATAATCAAAACTATCAAGAAGGGGCAACTACTAAAAAAGTAAGTTATCTAAAAATAAATAATAAAGACAATTTAAATTTAAGAGAAGAAGAAATAAAAGCAAATGAAAAAACTTTGATTGAAAAAGAAAAACTTTTTTTAGATAAAGAAACTAATTTAACTTTAAAAGAAAAAGAACTACTAGAAAAAGAAAAGAATTTAGTAAATAAAGAAAAAACTTTATCTGAAAAAGAAAAAAATTTATTAGATTTAAAAAACAAATTAAATTTAAAAGACCAAGAATTTATAAAAAAAGAAGAAAACATTAAAAAAGAAGAAAAGATAATCAAAATTAAACAAGAAAAATTACTTGCTTTAAGTAATCAAATTCAAGAAGAAACAAAAATAAATGAAAACAACAAAAATATTAATTTAAAACAAAAACAAGAATTATTAAAATATGAAGAAACTTTAAAAAGTAAAGAAGAATATTTAAATAATTTAAATTTAGAATTAATAAGAAAGGAAGAAGATGTTAAGAATAATAATTTACTATGTAAAGAAAATGCTACTAATAATATAGAAAATCCTAAAACTTTTGATGATTTAAAAAGTTCAGTTATTCTTTTAGTTTTATCACTTTTAGGATTTCTAGTAATAATAAAAAGGAGGAAAATAAATGCAAATTTATAATCAAGTTAAGTTATTTTTATATAATCATAAAAGAAAAATAATAGTAATAGCTTCTTTAATATTACTTAGTTTAACCATAACCTTAGTTTTATTAACTAGACATAATTATCAAAAAGATATTACTACTTATGAAAATGTTGTATCAGAAAAAAATAATTCTAATATTAAAGAAGTAGATGATAAAAAAGAAGTTGAAGAAAAAATATATTATTATATAGATATCAAAGGGTATGTTAATAATCCAGGAGTTTATTCTTTAGAAAAAGGTAAAAGAGTAGTAGATGCTATTAATATAGCTGGAGGTTTAAAAAAAGATGCTAATACAAGTTTATTAAATTTAAGTAAAGAAATATCTGATCAAATGGTAATAGTAATTTATTCTAATTCAGAGATAAAAGAATATGAAAAATTAACTGAAACTAAAAAACAAGAAGAAAAAATATGTAATGATAAAATTATAAATGATGCTTGTATTAGTAATTCTAATAATACCAATAATGCTACTAATAATAATGCTAATGATACTCCTAAAAATAATACAACAGATACTAAACCAGATGATAGTAATAAAACTCTTAAAATTAATATTAATACAGCAACCAAAGAAGAGTTGATGACTTTAAAAAATGTTGGAGAATCTAAAGCCTTAGCCATAATTGAATATAGAAATAAAAATGGTTTATTTAAAACTATAGATGATTTAAAAAATGTAAGTGGAATAGGTGATAAGTTATTTGAATCACTTAAAGAAAATATTACAGTCTAACTATATAATTATTTTCCTTATAGTATTTATATTTCTAACTTATTTATATACAATAAATATTAAAAAAGAGAGTATCTATAATCAAGAAGAAACTAATTTTATTGGAACAATTATTAAAAAAACTAAAACTGACTATGGATATTCTCTTACTATAAAAGGAAAAGAAAAACTAATTATTTATACTAAAAAATGTTCTTATAATTTAGGTGATTTAGTTTCAGTTAAAGGTAAGTTAGAATTACCTAAAAATAATACAGTACCAAATAATTTTAATTATAAAAAATATTTATCTAGACAAAACATTTTTTATTTAATAACATCAGATGATATAACTCTTTTAAGAAAAAACAAAAATATTAAATATAAAATTAAAATACTCTTAGAAAACTATCTTGATAAATATAAATCAAATCTTTATTTAAAAAATTTAATTTTAGGAGAATCATATAAAGAAGTATATGAAGTATATCAAAAAAATGGTTTAGCTCATTTATTATCAATTAGTAGTTTACAAATAGTTTTAATTAATAAATATTTAAATAAATTATTTAAAAAATTAAAACTTCCTCTTATCTTAATATATTTAATTATTTTTCTTATTTTAAGTATTTTAGATTTTCCTATTTCTTTACTTAGATCGTGCTTATATTTATTTATATCTTACGTATCAGCTAAATTAAAAATTAAAACTAGTCCTATTTTTAAATTTACTTTAATAACTATTATTACTTTAATTATAAATCCCTTTTATCTTTATAATAAAGGATTTATGTATTCTTATTTAATAACCTTTTTACTAATGATTAATAGAAATAATATAACCGGTAATAAATTAGTTAAATTAATTAAAATATCTTTAATATCTTTTCTAGGTAGTATGCCTCTTAATATTTATTATAACTATGAAATAAATTTTTTAAGTTTAATTTATAATTTGTTTTATGTTCCAATTTTTAATTTAATTGTTTTTCCATTTAGTTTATTAACACTTATTTTTTATCCCTTAGATAATTTATTTTTCAATTTTATGAATAAACTTTCTTTAATAACTTCTTATTTAAGTAAAATAACTTTTTTAACTTTTAACTTTAAAAAAATATCTATTTTTATTTTAATTATCTATATTTTACTTATGGTTTATATTATTAATAATTTGTTAAAGAAGAAATATAAGAGTTTAATAATGATAATAACTGTTTTATTAATTCATTTGAATATTAATAAAATAATATCTACTAATCAAGTAATATTTTTAGATGTAGGTCAAGGTGATGCTAGTTTTATTTCTTTAGAAAATAAAAATATTTTAATAGATACAGGTGGTTTATTTTCTAGCAATCCAAGTGAGGAGATAATAACTATGTTAAAGTCTTTTGGTATAAATAAGTTGGATTTTCTAATTATCAGCCATGGCGACTATGATCATATGGGGGATGGTATAAATTTAGTTAATAATTATAAAGTGAAAAATGTAGTATTTAATTGTGGAGAGTTTAATGAATTAGAAAAAGAATTAATCAAAGTATTGGATAAAAAGAAAATTAATTATTATTCATGTATTAAAGAGTTAAATATAGATAGTAACAAACTATATTTCTTACAAACAAAAAAATACAATAACGAAAATGATAATAGTAATGTGATTTATACAGAACTTGATGGTTATAAGTTTATGTTTATGGGGGATGCTTCACAAGAAAGAGAGAAAGATATATTAGAGAAATATAATTTAGGTAGTATTGATTTTTTTAAAGTAGGTCATCATGGTTCAAATACAAGTTCTAGTAAGGAATTTATTGATAAAATAAATCCTAAATATTCGATTATAAGTGTTGGAAAGAATAATAGGTATGGACATCCAAATAAAGAAGTATTAAACAATTTGAGTGATTCAAAAATTTATAGAACAGATCAAGATGGTAGTATCATGTTTAAGATTAAAAAAAATAAATTAAAAATTGAGACTTGTAGTCCATTGAAATGAAGATGATAAGATGAATGAAATTAAAGAATATACAACAAAATTATTTGAAGATATAAAACATATAGGTGAATTTGGTAATGAATATTGGTTAGCAAGAGAATTAAAAAATGTTTTAGGATATAATCAATGGAGAAGTATAAATGATTTAATAGAAAGAGCTAAAGTAGCTTGTAAAGAAAGCAAATATAATGTAGATGACCATTTTGCATTGTACCGCAAAATGGTTGGTATAGGTTTTAAAACTCAAAGAAAAGTTATAGATTATAAACTATCTAGATATGCTTGTTATTTAATTGTAATGAATGGTAATCCTAA
>CADBSI010000076.1 GCA_902797275.1 uncultured Erysipelotrichaceae bacterium
AAACTTACACAAAAAGAGAAAAATAACTTTTCTCTTTTTAATATAAGTCTTTTTTTATAATGTCTCCTAAATAGGGTTCACATCAATATTTATTTTAAAATTTTACATTCTTTTTTATTTTTTTAATCAAAAGTAATAATTTTTAAATTTTTGGCCACATTATAAACATAATTCAAATATCGTAATTCATGGACAAATCAAGGGTTTACAGATATTTAATGAGAAAATTTAACTGGTGGTAGTAAATATGTTTTATAATTTAAAAAGAGTTCGAGAAGAATATGAGTTTTCTCAAAGAGAAACGGCAAGAAGACTAAAAATTAGTAAATCTAGTTATAATTATTATGAAACTGGAGAATACATTATATCACTCAAACATTTAAATGATTTTTGCAATGTATTTCATGTTTCAATGGATTATGTAACAGGTTTGAGTAATGTTAATAATCATTCAACTAGAAGATATAAACTTAACCCTCGAATGGTTGGAATGAGAATTAAAAAAATTAGAAAAAAGAAAAAGTTAACTCAAGAAGAACTTGCTGAAGTTTTAAATACTTCTCAATCAAATATTAGTGCTTATGAAAACGGTAAAACTGTTATCTTAACTGCATTTGCTTATACTCTAGCCAAAACATATAACATAAGTCTTGACTACATAGTAGGAAGAAGCAATACAATTAAAATTATTAGAAGGAAATAAGTTTTCTTCTTTTTTTTATATTTTTTAAATAAGATATAATTGTTAATATTTGTAATACTATCGTTATAATGTTAAAAATCATAATTACTAAAGAAGGAATACTAATAACTTTAGCTAGAAACAAAAAAGTTAAAAGACTAAATAATATGATAGTTTTAATTTTACCAACTATAGTAGATTTAGGTTTAAGATCTTTAAAAAATGCATATATGTTAATAATACTTATAATAAGTTCAAGAACAATTATTATAGTAGTTAAATAAAAATTATTGTTAATATTAGTCTTTATAATTAAAGAGATTAAAATTGTTAAAGCAAATATCTTATCAACTAGGCAATCTAAATACGTTCCAAAAGTTGATACAGCTTGATATTTTCTGGCTAAATAACCATCAAACATATCAGTTAAAGAAAAAAATAAAATCATAATAAAGGCTATATTTAATTTATTAAAATAAAAGAGAGGTATCAATACAAATGGAGAAAATAACCTTATACTTGTTAAAATATTAGGTATTTGTTTTTTATAATTTTTATTTTTAACATCTTTTTTAATATTTTGTAAATCATTTATAATTTCATTTTTCATATAGCTGACTTTTAACCAATTAATTAGAATTTTTAATATCAAACTTGTGATTTTTAATATTATATTTTCTAATTATTCCTTTCTATATATTTTGTACTATTATATATGCAAATTGTTTTCTAGATAATATAGATGAAACACTTTATATGTATTTTCTACACTTTACTTTTAGTAATTTTCATATATATTTATATTATATATTATTATTTCTTAATTGCCAAGTAAAATTCTAACGGTAGACCCAGCTGCTAAATAAGTTCCTTCCTTAGGACTTTGAGTTAAAACGATATCTCCTGATCCGGAATATTCAACATTATAATAAAATAAGTCTTTAACGGCTTCTTTTTTGGTTTTACCAACAACATCTGGTAAGACGTAGTATACTTCATCATTAAAGTATTTAACTTTTTCTATTTGATTTTCTTGTCTTTTAATATCTAAAGCATCTATTATATCAAGTAAAATTTTTCTAGCAACAGGAGCCGTTGTATAACTTGATAAAAGAGCTGTATTTTTTGGATTATCAATAGCAACATATAAAATGGCTTCAGGATTATTACTTGGAACAACTGACATAAAAGACATAATATAATTATTAACTAAATAAACTCCATCCTTTACTTTTTGAGCAGTTCCGGTTTTTCCTCCTACTCTATATCCATCAATATAAGCATATCTTCCTCCACCTCTAGCTACAACACTTTCAAGAGCATATTTCATAATTTCACTCGTTTCTTTACTGATAGTTTTTCTAACAAATTTAGTTTTATTTTCAAGAATTACACTATTAGTAATTGGTTCATTAACACTTTTAACAATATATGGTTTATATAAATTACCACCATTTACAACACTTGAAACAGCTACTACTTGTTGAATAGGTGTTACACTTATTCCTTGGCCAAACGCTGAAGTTACTAGTTCCAATTCTCCTACTTTTTCAAGAGGAAACATAATACCAGTTGCTTCTCCATTTAAATCAATTCCCGTTTTAGAACCAAATCCAAACAAATCAAAATAAGAAAATAATCTTTCTTTACCAAGAAGTTGACCAAGTTTGACAAAACCAGGATTACAAGAATTTTCTAAAACTTGT
>CADBSI010000077.1 GCA_902797275.1 uncultured Erysipelotrichaceae bacterium
AGTAAGCTTCACCCCGAAGAATATCAAGAAAGAATTAAAACTTGGAATAAAAGAACTCGTGAAGAAAAAGCAACTTTAGTTATGAATTATGTAGATACTATTGAACTTGAATTAGTTGGAAAAGAATGTTTTGTTAAAAATATCAACTTTAGAGAATCAATTGCAAAACCATGCAACGAACTATATGATAAAGGTTATATTGATAGACCAACTCCTGCTGTATTTGGAAACGTTGTTGGAGAATTAAGGTTTAGTAATTACTTACCTGAAGAAGAAGTTGGAGAAATTGTTATGAGGCTTAAAAATTTCTACAACGTATCTTATACTGAAGCAACATACTATGTTAAAAATCAAGTTTTCTTTTTTAACTTTATAAAAGATAATTCTGCTATTGTAAGAGTATTCCCATTAGAAGATTATTATAAAAAGGATCCAGAAGTAAAAATGGAAGAATATAGATTCGGAATTATATATATCAAGGAAGATAACATTGTTGTAACTAAAGATAAAGATGAGTTAGATAAATTATTTAACTACATTCCTACCGAAGCATCTTTTACACCTTTAAGAGATTTAAAAGATGTTCCTAGTAAACCGATTAAAATTGAATTAATAAAAAAATAAAATACGTGGCGATAGTATTTTATATCAATTCTTTATGTAGTTTTATTTCATTACAAAGTTTTGAAATATTACGAAATAAAGAAAACGGATTCTAAGGTGTTAAACCTTAGCCCACTGGTATCTTGTTAGTATGACAAGATACCTAGGGGGTTATATATTATGTCAAAACAAAATATACCTAAAAAAGGATGGTGCTAAAATGGAAGAACTTTCTTACTCTTTCCATATTGGAAGTGATAAAAACAAGAAAAATAGTGTAAGATTAACATCAAAAAATAATGTTAGTGGAACTAATTCTATGAGTAATAATGCTATTCAAAATGCTAAACAATTATCAACAGCTGATAAACATAATTATAGAAAATATGATAATAGACAAGATGAAATTGTAGTTATTAAAGGAACTACTTCACTATATAATGATGTACTGCATTTTTATAAAAATGAATTTGAAGAAGCAAGATTAGAATATAACAATAAGCAAACAAGAGATGACAGAAAAATAGATGATTATTTTAAAAAAATTAGTAGTAATTCAAAAAGTGATTTAGCAGTACAAATAATAATTGAACTTGGGAATAAAAAATTCTGGGATACTAAATCAATGACATATAAGCATAAAATGACCAATGTTTTTATAAAACAGGTTGATGATTTAGAACTATTACTTCCAAATTTTAAAATCTGTAGTGCTATTATTCATTATGATGAAACTTCCCCACATCTTCATATAGTTGGTGTACCCATAAAATATAATTGTAAAACTGGTATGTCTATGCAAGTTGGTAAAACTGATGTTTTTACAAGAAATTCACTAAAAGAATTACAGGATAAAATGAGAATTTTATGTATTGAAGAATATAATAAAGAATATAATTTAGATGCTACTCTAAAGAAAAAATTAAAAGGTAGAAATAAAGATATTCATGTATCTGATATGATTAATTATCAAGACACTAAAGATTTGATTGAAAAAAATCAAAAGAATCTTGAAATCATTAATAACAATTCTATTGAACTTGATAAAGACACAATCAATATAAAAGATAAAATATTAAATCTAAAAAAAGCTTCTTTAAAAAAAGATACTTACCTCCTATCAAACGAAGATAAAAAAATATTAGAAAATTATATTGCTAAAATTGATAAAACTAATAACGAATATAAAAAAATAAATGGTCTTTCTGCTTCACTTAATAGTTTAAATCAAACCATAAAAGAAGATAAAAAAACAATTAAGGTACTTACCGAAAATAATAAAGCACTAGAACTGCGAGTTAAAAATCTCACTTTTAAAACAGAAAATCAAGAAGAATTAATTAGTGATTTAAAGCAAGACAATTTTAATGTTAAATATAGATTGCAACAATTAGAAGATTTTTTTAAGAAGTTAGTAAATCTATTTAAGAGAATGATTAAAAAAGATAGTAAGAAAGAAACTTACTTAGAAGTATTAGAAGATATGCAAGATTATAGAATTATCAGTAATGACACCATAGATGAAATTTTAAAAGATAAAAATAATGTAAAAGAAAAAGATGATTTTGAGAGATAAAATGATATAATAACTAATTAAGAAAACTTTATTCAATTATAGAAAGGATGTGAAT
>CADBSI010000078.1 GCA_902797275.1 uncultured Erysipelotrichaceae bacterium
GAATACACACGCAAGTATAAAATGATAAAAAAACTAGATTTTTCAATATCTAGAGAAGATTTTTATAGCACAACTGTCAAACTAGGGAAATATGTCAATAGTATTTAAAAGTAATAATTATTATGATAATCTTATTATAGAGGTTGTATGAAAAGAATTATAAATGAAGTTGATGCTGAATTAGAAACGATTAATAAATTAAAGTATATTTTAAGTCAATTAAGATTATGGATTGCCTGTAAGTTTAATCATCCTGCTGGTTTACCAGATTATGAAATTGATCGGTTAGAAAATTTAGTTTCTACAATTACTGAAGAAGAAAAAATTAAATATTTATATATTTGCAATTTAATTAATCATTATATTGATCTTATTAAAATACCAAATTACGAATTATTAGAAAATATGGACAAACAAAAAATAAAGAAATAACTAGTTTAAATTAATTAATCTAGCTATTTCTTTTTTATCAAATTCTACTTTTTGATAATCTTCAAATTCAAAGAATTTAGTACAAATACTAGTAGGAGCACTATCTTTTAAATTATTATAAATATTTATTTTGTTATTATAATACTCACTTGTAGCTTCTAAGTTTATTTCTAAATCATATAATTCTTTTTTTAATTTTAAGAAGTCTTGATTTTTTAACAACTCATCATAGTTATCAACATATTCATTTATTTCATCAGTTGTTTTGTCTAATAAACTTAGTAATTCTTCTTGAGTACATTCTTTAGCATTAAAGCTTAAAAAATTATTAAAAGCATCTTCTTTTATACTTAAATTATCTTTGATAAATTTAGTTATTTCTTTATATAATTTGTATTTCTTTCTTAAGTAATCATTTATTTTCTCTTTTGCTATATCAAGAGGAATCATAGCTTCTTTTATTTTATTTTTGCTGATAATAACTATTATTATTAAAAATATTATTAGTAAAACAAAGATAGATATTCCAAGTATTATGAATTTATTCATCTTATCACCTACTTTATTATACTAAAAAAAGTTATTATTTACAACTTAAAAATTAACAGGTGATAAAAATTCTATGTAATCAATGTAAATATTCCATAACATATACCATTTGTTCTCATTATCTCTTATTAAAATAAAATCTTTACCCATTTCTTCAATGGTTCCTTCAAATAATTTATCTCTCCATTCAACAGAATCATCAAATGACATATAAACTCTTATTCTTTTACCTTTATTTTTTGTAAGAACATTTTCAGCATATAAAGCTTCATCTTGATTATCAATAATACCTGGCATATTACTTTGATTAAGTACAATTGTTTGTCTTGTTAAATAATCATCATTATAAGGATTATAATTATATGTATTCATAAAAACCTCCAGTTAAATATATGTTAATATCTTTTAATTATGTAAATAATTTGTTATAATATTTCAGGAGGCTATAATGGAAATAAGTGTTGGAATAAGTAATCATCATGTACATTTAACTAAAGAAGATTTAGATATTTTATTTGGAACTAAATTAGAAGTTAGAAATGAATTAAAACAACCTGGTCAATTTGCAAGTAATCAAGTTGTTACAGTTGTAGGACCTAAAGGAGAACTTAAAAATTTAAGAGTTTTAGGTCCAGTTAGAGCATATACTCAAGTAGAAGTTAGTAAAACTGATTGTTATAAATTAGGAATAAATGCTCCTATTCGTGATTCTGGTGATTTAGAAGGAGCTAGTGTTTTAAAAATAATCGGTCCAAAAGGAGAAGTTGAAAAATCATGTGGTATAATTGCAACAAGACATATTCATTTAACTTTAGAAATGAAAAAGGAAAAGGGCTTAGAAAATTTAGATGAAGTAAGTGTTAAAATACCAGGTCCAAAAGGAGGTATACTTAATCATGTTCATCTAAAAGTATCAAATGAAGCTTATTTTGAAATGCATTTAGATACCGATGATGGTAATGCTTTTCTTTTAAAAAATGATGATATAGTAGAAATTATTAAATAATTACCTACTTATCTCTTCTTGATCAAATTCTTTAAATACTTGACTTGTATAATTAGGTTCTGTACCTTTTATATAGTAAAGTATTTTTTTATTTTTAGATTCATCAGTTGCTAAAGTTCCTGTTATAGGATCAGTTATTACTCCAACAACATTACTAGGTAATTCATACCAATTATCTTCTTTATCTTTTAAATAAGTTTCAACAGCATTTGCAAATATTTTTTTAGAATATTTAAAATCACTGTTTTCTAATTTTTTATTATCATCATACCCTATCCATATTAAAGCTGCAACATCTTTGTTAAAACCAACAATCCAGTTATCAGTATCAGTTGAACCAGATTTAATACCATAACTTTTAGTTAAAAGTTTTGAAATAGAAATATTAGTTGGATAGGTATAATCTATCATATTATAGTCATATGTTCCTTTTAATAAGTCATTTAAAATATAAGTAGTACTTTTATTTAAAACTATTTCACTTGTATCTTTATGTTCGTAAATAACACTTCCTTTTAAATCAGTTATTTTTCTAATAAAAAAAGGTTCATGTTTTACTCCACTACTAGCTAAAGTAGCATAAGCATTTAAAATTTCTAAATGTGTTAATTCAACTGTTCCAAGTGGTAAGGAAGCAATAGGTTCTAGTTTAGTTTTAATCCCTACCCTTTTAGCTATGTCAACTAAAGTTTTCTCTCCTAAGAATAAATGTGTTTTAATCGCATAAATATTGTCGGAAAAAGCGATGGCTGAGGCCATACTTATACCTTTATTAGCATATAAACTATTAAAATTTTTAGGTTTATAGACATTATT
Source organism: uncultured Erysipelotrichaceae bacterium (assembly GCA_902797275.1). Lineage (GTDB taxonomy): Bacteria > Bacillota_I > Bacilli_A > RF39 > UBA660 > RUG591. The sequence continues at coordinate 2,804 of CADBSI010000078.1, forward strand.
AGTACCTAAAACAAAACTTGTTTCTTGAGATAAAAAAGAAGTACTTGCTGTAAAACCATTTTCAAGAGCTGCATAATATAAAAAAGGTTTCATTAAAGATCCTACTTGTCTTTTAGAAGAGATAGCTCTATTAAACTCAGATTTATTATAATCTCTTCCTCCTACAAGACCAATTACTCCCCCATCATTTGGGTTAATCATAATACCACTTACTTCAATATTATCATTATCAGTTATTTCTTTATTAATGCTATTTTCTAAAGAAGTTTGAGCTGTCATATTTAAATTAGTATAAATTTTTATACCTCCATTTTGTAAATAAGATTCAATATTATTAATAGTTTTCAATTCTTTTAAAACAGCATCTTGATAATACATAATAGTATTTAAATTAATATTATCTTTTTTACCATAATAAACTAATTCTTCTTTAATAGCATCATTATATTCTTTTTCACTAATTATTTTTTCATTTAACATTTTTTTTAAAATATTTATTTGTCTTTTTTTAGCAATTTCTTTATTTACTAAAGGTGAATAATTAGAAGGTGATTTAGGAATACCTACTAACATAGATGCTTCAGCTAAAGTTAAATTATTAGCTGATTTATTAAAATAAAAATTACTAGCATTTTCAATTCCATACATACCATGACCATAATTAATACAATTTAAATAACTTTCAAGTATTTTATCTTTATCATAATGAGTTTCTATTTGAATAGTATACCATACTTCATTTAATTTTCTTTCCCAGGTTTTATCAAAATCTAAATATAAATTCTTAGCTAATTGTTGAGTTATTGTACTTGCTCCTTGTTTATAATCTTTACTAATTAAATTAACATACATAGCTTTAACTATTCTTAAAACATTAAAACCATGATGATTATAAAAATCTTTATCTTCTATTAAAATAGTAGATTTTTTTATATAATCACTTATTTCATTTAAATTAACCCATTTACTAGTACCATTTCCTTTAAAATATAATTCATTATTAATATCATATAAATAATAACTACCTACTTTATTTATATCTAATTTAGGTCTTGATTTAGCATATAAATATATACCAGTTATACTAAAAATACTTAAAAAAATTATTATTATTAATAACTTTAAACTCTTTTTTAAAAACCTCATATTTTCACCTATTTTTATTATCTTCAAAAAAATATAAAAATATGTGTTCAAATTCTAACTTTTATGATATAATGCATGTCGATATGTGTTATTACATGTTGGTGATGTATGGGAAAAGTTAATTTAAAGATAAAATATTGTTTAGAAAATAAAGATTATGAATACAATATAAAAGGAATTTATTATAATAATATTTTAAAATACTATGATAATTCTAAAATGATTTTAGATTATGAACATAATATTTTAACAAGAATAACTAATAATGACGAAATAAGTTTTAATTTTTTAACTAAGACTTGTATAATAACTGATAATAAAACTAAAAGAAAAATTAATTTTGATATAGAAGTTTTAGATCTTAAAAATTATGATAATTATTTTTTAGTTATTTATAAAATAGATAATAATTTATATAAAATAGAAATAACAAAGGAGAGTTTATGAAAGATTTAAAAAAAGAAGATGTTTTAGGTTTATCTTATAAGGATATAACTAATTTAATACTTGAAAAAGAGAAAAAAGGAATTAATACTTTAGATTTATTTACAAGAATTGTTAATTTATTAGAATTACCATCTAGTACTATTGAAAATAAGATAGGTGATTATTATACTTCTTTAACTACAGATAAAAGATTTATTTTAGTAGATGGTTTATGGGATTTAAGGAAAAGACATACATCTGATAAAATAATTGTTGATTCTATGGAAGATGACGATGTTGATGAAACTGCTAATGTTGAAGAGGATGATATTAATAATTATGATGAATATGATGATACTGAAGATGATATGACTGTTGATGATGATGAGTATGAACCTGATAATGATGATGATGATTTAGCTGATTTAGTTGTACTTGATGAAGAAGATTTAAATTAAAAAGGTGATTTATGATAGAAAGATTAGAATTAATTGTAAAAAGGCATGATGAAATTCAAGAAGAATTAATAAAACCAGAGATAATATCTGATATTAAAAAGTCTAAAGAGTTATCAATTGAACTTTCTACAATGGAAGATGTTGTTAATTGTTATCTTAAATATAAGAAAGTATTAAGTGATTTAGAAGAAGCTAAAGAAATGCTTAATGATAGTGAATTAAGAGAATATGCGTCTGAAGAAATTACTAAACTTGAAAAAGAAAAAGAAGATTTAGAACATGAACTTGAAATTTTATTAATACCAAAAGATAAAAATGATTTAAAAAATGTTATTATGGAAATTCGCGGAGCTGCTGGAGGAGATGAAGGTAATATATTTGCTGGAGATTTATTCAGGATGTATGAAAGATATTGCCAAAAAGTAGGTTTTCAAATTGAAGTATTAAATGCTATGGAAGGTACAAGTGGTGGGTACACTTTAATTGAGTTTATGGTTAAAGGTAAAAATGTTTATTCTAAACTTAAATATGAAAGCGGTTCACATAGAGTTCAAAGAGTTCCAGTAACTGAAGCAAATGGAAGAATTCAAACCTCAACTGCTACCGTTTTAGTTATGCCGGAAGCTGATGATGTTGAAATCGAGATTAAAGAAAGTGATATCAAGGTTGATATTTATAGAAGTAGTGGAGCTGGGGGACAACATGTAAATACTACTGATAGTGCTGTTCGTATGACGCATATTCCAACTGGAATAGTTGTAACTTGTCAAAATCAAAGAAGTCAAATTCAAAATAGAGAAAAAGCTTTACAAATTTTAAAAAGCCGTATTTATGAAGAAGAAATGGCTAAAGCTGAAGCAGCAGATGGAGCAATTCGTAAAAGTAAAATAGGAACTGGAGATAGATCAGAAAAAATAAGAACTTATAATTACCCACAAAATCGGGTAACTGATCATAGAATAGGGTTCACAACAAAAAATTTAGATCGCGTAATGGAAGGCGATTTAGATGAAATAATTGAAGCTTTAATCTCTGAAGATCAAAAAAGAAAATTAGCAGGTGAATAATGAAAGTTTCAGAAATACTAAACTTAGCTTATCAAGATATACATAAAGATGAAGCTAAATTAGTACTTGCTACTTTACTTAATAAAAATCCTTTAGAATTAATCCTTGATTTAGATTATCAAGTACCAGATGATATTAAAACTAAATATTTAGAATGTGTTAAAAATATAAAAAATGGTATACCTATTCAATATGCTCTTAATTCAACTAATTTTTTTGGCTTTGATTTCTATGTTGATAAAAGAGTATTAATACCTAGATTTGAAACGGAAGAATTAGTTTATAATACCAATATTTATTTGCAAAAATATTTTCAAAATCCAAGTATTTTAGATCTTGGATGTGGCTCTGGTTGTATTGGTTTAACTTTGAAAAAACTAGATGAAACCAGGAAAATTACTTTATTAGATATAAGTTTAGATGCACTTGATGTTGCAAGAGAAAACAGTAAAAATTTAGGAGTAGACGTTAATTTCTTACAAAGTGATGTTTTTAGTCAAGTTAAAGATAAATATGATGTAATAATATCTAATCCACCTTATATTAGTTATCAAGATGATGTTTCTAAAATAGTTTTAGAAAATGAACCAAGTCTTGCCTTATATGCTAAAGATGATGGCTTAGAATACTATGATAAAATATTAAGTAATTGTAAAAATTATTTAGATGATAAATTTTTAATTGCTTTTGAAATAGGTGCTAGTCAAAAAGATAAAGTTGTAGCTTTAATTAATAAATATTTAACTGATGTTAAAATTATTTGTAAAAAAGATATGTCTGAAAGAGATAGAATGATATTTATTTTTAAAAATATTAATGTAAATGAATAAATTTATTTAAATCATCCATTATGTTTATGGGTGATTTTTTTGAAGAAAACGATAGTTTTAGTTATGTTAGCTTTACTAGTTTTAATTCTTTGTAAAAATAAACAAGAAACGATAACAATTCCAAATAATTCTATTAGAATAAGAATAATTGCTAATAGTAATTCCGAAAGTGATATTTTAGAAAAATTAAAAATAAAAAATGAGGTTGAAAAACAAATTTATAAATTATTAAGTGGTGTTAAAGATATTGATGAAGCTAGAAACATTATTGAATTAAACAAAGATAAATTAAATATAAGTGTTGAAAACAATGTTTCTTATGGTTATAATTATTTTCCAAGAAAAGTATATAAAAATATTATATATGAAAGTGGTATGTATGAGTCTCTTGTTATAACTTTAGGAAGTGGTAATGGTGATAATTTTTGGTGTGTTTTGTTTCCTCCTTTATGTTTATTAGAAGAAAATGATACAACTAGTGATGTTGAATATAGTTTTTTTGTCAAAGAACTTTTAAATAAATATAAATAAGTGTATTTTAAAGACAATTTAAAGGTATTTTTAGTATCGTTATTTGACATTTTTAAACTAATTTGGTATAATGTGCTTGTATTTATGGAGGGGATTGTATGGAAAAAATTAAAAATATTATAATTTATGCTTGTGATGAAAAGAAAACATATGCTATTGCAATTAATGAAGATGATAAAAGAAAGATAATTACTGATTCTTTAGAACTTAGAAAAACAGTTTTTGCTTTATATGGAAATGTTGTTGGTAAAAGTACTAGTGATTTTAGAGAAGCCGTTAAGCATTTACTTAATTCAAAACATTTATTAGTTAGTAATGACAATGTAATAGTTGAAATACATTATAACAAAGAGGATGATATAACTAAAAATGTTGAAGTAAAAAGATTAGATGGAACTAAAACAGTTATAACTGCAGATCAAGATGATTTTGAAGAGAAACTTAAAAATGTTATAAATGAAGTAACTACTACATATGGTAGTAAAGAAGCATTAACTGATTTAAATATTTTCACATTCGAAAATGTTACCTCAACAAAACAAGCAACAGTTGAAAACGAAAGTACACAAGAAGAAAATGAAACAGAAGAGGCTGAAGAAGAACAAAATTTTGATGAAGAAGAAATAGAAGAAGCTGTAGAAAGAAGAAATCCTGGAGTTAAAAAATTTAAAATATTTAAAAGAGGACTTGCTTTAGCGGTAGCAGTTGCCTTAGGTTTTGGTGCTCATTATCTTTTGAAAAAAGATAATGAAACTAAATACATTTATGTTAATCCTGATGCAATTACTACACCAAATCCAGTAGAAAATCCAGAAGATTATACAACACAGTATCCAGATTTTCCTGATGAAGAATTACCAACTCCTACAGAAGAGCCTAGTTTCAATTTTGATTATACGCCTATTACTGAAAAAAATAGCTTTTTAGTTAAATTAATTCATGATAATGGAATGGAAGAAACTACTTATATGGAAGTATCTTATAATGACATTTGTTTTTACGCTTCAAATTCAGCTAACGAAATAATGAATTATATAGCTTATCCTGAAGAAAATGGTAAACCAAGTGTAGGTATTTGTGTTGCTTATTCTTATAGTATTGATGATCCTAAAGAAAAATCTTATGTATCTTATATTGAAAATATTAGAAATACATTAGTGGCTTCATATTTTGCAGGTCAAATGGACAGTTATAATGAGTATTCAAGAAGAGGTTGTGTTGGAATAATGGCTTATCTTGGTGATGATGTATCAATAGAAAATGGTGGTTATGCTGTACGTTATAGTGATTTATCACCTGAAACAAAAGATGTTGTTACTAAAATATTTAAAGATATACTAGATATGTCTCAAAACACTACATTCGAATATAATGGTCAAACTTATGGTTTCTATGATGCGCAAACAGTTGTGTATTCACAAATAGATGCTCTTGAAGAAACTATGACAAAATAAAAATTATTAGTCAAAACTTGGTTTTGACTTTTTTCTTTATTTGTAGTATTCTTTAGGTGGGTGATTTAATGTTAGTAAATAGTAAAAAAATGTTGAAAGAAGCTAAAAAAAATAAAAAAGCTGTTTTTCAATTTAATATAAATAATTTAGAATGGACTAGATATATTTTAGAAGAATGTGATAAATTAAAAGTACCAGTTATTTTAGGAGTATCAGAAGGTGCTATAAAATATATGGGTGGTTATAATGTTGTTGCAGCTTTATGTTATAGTTTAATAAGTGATTTAAATATTAAAACTGATGTATGTTTACATTTAGATCATGGAAGTAGTTTAGAAAGTTGTAAAATGGCAATTGCAGCTGGATTTAATTCTGTTATGATTGATGGTTCTTCTCTTCCTTTTGATGAAAACGTTGAACTAGTAAAAGAAGTAGTATCACTTGCTAAAAATCAAGATGTAGCAGTTGAAGCTGAAATTGGTTCTATGGGTAGTATCGGTTCTAATGGATTAAAAATTGGAACTAATACTACTTTAGAAGCTTGTGTAAATTTTGTTACAGAAACAGGAATAGATTCAGTTGCTGCTAGTGTTGGAACAGTTCATGGAATATATAAGGGAGAATTAAATATTGATTATAAATTAATTAAAAGTTTAGCTGATGAATTACTTGTTCCTTTAGTTCTTCATGGAGGATCAGGCTTGTCTAATGAAACCTTAAAAAAATGTGTAGAATCAGGTATAACTAAAATTAATATTAATTCTGATATTCAAGAATCTTGGAGTTTAGAAGTTAAAAAATATTTACAAGAAAATCCTGATGTAATTGATCCAAGAAAAATTATTGGTAGTGGTAAGGAAGCTATTAAAAATGTGGTTGCTTCTAAAATTAACATAAATAATTAAGAAAAATAAAATATAGTGGTGATGAAATGCAAAGATTAAAAATACAAGGTAATCAAAAATTAACAGGAACGGTAAGAATAAGTGGTGCTAAAAATAGTGCTGTTGCCTTAATACCAGCTGCTTTACTTACAAGTGATAAAACAACTTTATGTAATATTCCTAATATATTAGATATTGATTACTTAGAAAAAACTTTAAATTATTTAGGTGCTAAAGTTAATCGTGCTAGTGGAAGTATGGTAATTGATGCATCTAATCTTAAAAATTTAGAAATACCGGAAGAATTATCTAGTAAACTTCGAGCTTCCTATTATTTCATGGCAGTTTTACTTGCTAGATATAAACAGGTAAAAATGCATTTTCCAGGAGGATGTAAAATAGGTAGTAGACCAATTGATCAAACCTTAAAAGCTTTTAAATCTTTAGGAGCAACTGTTAATGAAGAAAACGATATTTATACAATTGAAGCTGATAAATTAATTGGTTCTGAAATAAAACTCGATATGCCAAGTGTAGGTGCTACCATTAATGCTATTTTAGTTGCTGTATTAGCTGAGGGAACAACAATTATAAAAAATGCAGCTAAAGAACCAGAAATAAGTGATTTAGTTTCTATGTTAAAGAAAATGGGAGCTAAGATAACAGGAGACGGAACTGAAGAAATTACTATATATGGTGTTAAAGAACTAACTGGATGTAATCATGATATAATTCCTGATCGCATAGAAACAGGAACTTATACTATAATTGGAGCTTTACTTGGAAACTATTTAAAAATAGATAACATTGTTCCAGAACATATTAAAAGTTTAACAGATGCTTTAGAAAGTATGGGTTCTGATTTAGAAATACATGATGATTATTTAATAATTAATAGTTCTAAGTTGAATGCAATTTCTTTAGAAACTTCAGGTTATCCTGGATTTCCAACCGATTTACAACAACCATTTGTAAGTCTTCTAACCCAAGCAAAAGGAAAAAGTACTATGACAGAAACTATATATGAGAATAGATTCATGAATATTCCTTACTTGAATAAAATGGGAGCTAGTATTCATACTGAAAATAAAACAGCAACTATTCTTGGTCCTACTAAATTAACAGGTAAAGAAGTAGTAGCAACTGATTTAAGAGCAGGAGCATCTCTTTTAATAGCTGGTTTAGTAGCAAATGGTGAAACAATAATTACCGAAATTAATCATTTATTAAGAGGATACGAGGAAATAGTAGAAAAACTGACAAATATAGGTGCTAAAATAGAGATTGAAGAAATATAATATATTGCTTTAATCTTTTATTTTGGAGGAATCATGAAAAAACTAATAGTTCTATTTTCAGTCATATTTTTAACTTTCATAATTTATAAGGTAAACGCCAATAACTTAATTGATTATATGTCTATAGGAGATAGTTTGGATCTTGGAATAAATTCCTATGGTAATAATACTTATAGTTATCATGATTATTTAAAGAATTATTTAGATAACAACAATTTATTACATAAAACATCTTTTTATTATTCTAAACCAAATTATAAAATAGAAGAATTATTAAACGATATAGAAAACAACAAAGAAATAATTTATGATGATAAAACTTATAATATAAAAAAAGAATTAAGAGAAGCAGATTTAATAACTATTTCAATTGGTATGGATGAATTAGTAAATAAAATTGAAAGTAATATAACAAGCAGTGATATTGATACTTTAGTAAATAATATGGATTTATTAGTTTCTAATATAAAGAAAATATCATCTTCCAATATTGTTTTAATAGGTTATTACAATCCTTATCTTGATAATTTAAAAGTTAATAAAATCTTTTCATATATAAATGACAGATATAAAGAATTAGCAAATAAATATAAAATAAATTACATAGATATATTAAATTTAAATAGTAATAAAGAATATTTGCCTAATTATAAAGATTATCATTTAAATTCTAAAGGATACTTAAAAATAGCTAGTAAAATAATTGAAAAATTAGATTATTAGGTAAAAATATATGAAAATACTTGATTTTTTTAATATTTTCTGATATCTTATATAAGAAATATTTATTACTATGAATTGTTTAATTCATGGCGAAAGGAGATAAGATGAAAAAGAATATCCATCCAGAAAGTTATGAAGTAGAAGTTACTTGTGCTTGTGGAGAAAAATTTAAAGCAATGTCAACTAAAAAAGAAATTAATGTTGAAGTTTGTTCAAAATGTCATCCATTCTATACAGGAAAACAAAGTAGAGCTTCTAAAGCAGGACGTGTTGACAAATTTAATAAAAAATATGGTTTTGAAAAAAGCAATTAGGCTTTTTTTTTTAAACAATTTATGATATATTTAAACTGGTGATGAAAATGGAAAAAATTAAATTAGGATTTGCATCTGATCATAGAGGCTATGAATTAAAACAAGAATTAATTGATTATTTTAAAACCAAAGATTATATAATTGATATAACTGATTGTGGAACTGATTCATCAACTTCTTGTGATTATCCAGATTATGCTTTTATTTTAGGTCATGCAATTACTAATAAAATAGTTGACTTTGGTGTTAGTATATGTGGATCGGGAATTGGTATTAGTATTGCTATGAATAAAATAAAAGGTGTTTATTGTGCTAAAGTAAGTAGTAGTTTAGAAGCAAGATATACAAGACTTGATAACGATACTAACTGCGTTGCTATATCAGCTGATACACCTTTAGAAAAAGCTAAAGAAATAGTTGAAACATTTATTAAAACAGATTTTTCTAATTTAGATAGACATAAAAGAAGAATAGAAAAAGTTAAAAAAATTGAGGAAAATTTATATGACTAAGTTTATTTTATATGTTTTAGTAAGTATTATTACTTTTTGGGCAATGGATGGAATTAATATAAATGAATTTTTTAAAAAAGGACAAGTTATTAAAGCTAGAGTTATGTATTTTTTAATTCTATTATCTATTATATACTTAGTTACTAATTTTATTTATGATTTTGTTTATTTAAAAATATTTTAAAAATTTGTATAAAAAAATAAGTTCAGGAAATACTTTAAATGAGGTGAATTTTATGAAATTAAAATCATTTGTATTTCCTGTTTTATATATTTCTTTAATATTTACAGTTATTGTAGGTTTATATTTTACTAGTAAAGTTTTAAAACAAAGTGATAATAATTCTTTAAAAGATATTACATATGTATCAAAAACTATTTTAGATAATACTATTCCTGTTATAAGTGTTGATGATACTATTGCAAATCCATATACAGGTGATAATGTTAAAATAGCTAGATATTTCTATAATCTAGAAGATGATATGGATAGACAAAAAGAATCAATTGTTTATTATAATGATACTTATATGCAAAGTAGTGGTATTGATTATACAAGTGAAAATAGCTTTGATGTTATTAGTATATTAGAAGGTGTAGTAATTGATATAAAAGAAGATGAATTACTTGGTAAAATAGTTGAAATTAAACATACTAATGAATTAGTATCTAGTTATGCAGGTTTATCTGAAATAAATGTTTCTAAAGGAGAAAATATTACTAAAGACATGAAAATAGGTAAATCAGGAAGTAATAAGATTAATGAATCTTTAGGTAATCATTTACATTTTGAAGTATATAAAAATGGTGTTAATATTGATCCACTTAAAGTAATAGGTAAAAAATTAGGTGATATTTAATCATCTTTTTTAATATTTTTTTTAATATTGGTAATACTATTTTTAGAGGTGAAGAATGAAAGACTTAGGAATTGATTTAGGAACTGCTAATATTTTAATTTATATAAAAGGTGAAGGAATAGTTTTAAATGAACCAAGTGTTGTAGCAATTGATATGGAGTCAAAAAAGCCACTTGCATTTGGAAGTGATGCTAATTTAATGCTTGGTAAAACTCCTTTTAAAGTGAAAGCTATAAGACCTATGAAAGATGGAGTAATTGCTGATTTTCAAATAACTGAGATGATGCTTGATTATTTTGTTAATAAAATAAAAGCCAGAGGAATATTTAAGAAGCCTAGAATAGTTATATGTTGTCCAGCTGATACAACCCCTGTTGAAAAAAATGCTATTAAAGAAGCAGCTGAAAAATTAGGTGCTAAAAAGGTTTATTTAGAGGAAGAACCAAAAGCAGCAGCAATTGGAGTAGGACTTGATATTAGTAAACCAAATGGTAATATGATTATTGATATAGGAGGAGGTACTACTGATATTGCTGTTTTATCTCTTGGCGGAATTGTTGTTAGTAGATCTTTAAAAATAGCAGGTAATGTTTTTGATAATGATATAAAAGAATATATTAAAAATAAATATCGTTTATTAATAGGTGATAAAACTGCTAGTACTATTAAGCATGAAATAGGTTCTGTTTATGAAAGTGATGATTCAAAAATGGAAGTAAGAGGAAGAGACTTAGAAACAGGATTACCAAGTATAATCGAAATATCTAGTAGTGAGATAGAAGAGGCTTTAGAAGACGATGCTCAAAAAATAGTAGTAGCTTGTAAAAGTGTTCTAGAAGAAACTCCTCCAGAATTATCAGCTGATATTATTGAAAATGGAGCTATTTTAACTGGGGGTGGATCTTTACTAAATGGCTTTAAAGAATTACTAGAAGCTGAACTTAAAATACCAATTTTTCTAGCTGAAAGTCCTTTAACTAGTGTTGCTGAAGGAATTGGTATAATGCTTGATAATTTATATATGCTAGATTAAAAATAGAGAATATTTGATTTATAGATATGTGAGTCTATTGCTCACTTTTTGTTCATAAAAATATTTTTACTTTTAACTCCTTATTTTATAAGGATTAAACCTTTAATTAGAACTAGGATTTTTCTTTTAAAATACTAGTTTTTTTACTCTTAAAGTGGTATAATTTTTTGTGGAGGTTTTTTTTATGAATAGTACAATCTTATATTCTATTAAGGTTATAATAACTACCCTTTTAATATCAGCTTTTTCTATTCCGGTTGTAAAAAAAATAGCAATTCATATAAATGCTTTAGATATTCCAAATGAAAGAAAAGTTCATAAAAAACCAATGCCAAGACTAGGTGGCTTGGGAATATTTTTTGCATTTTTAGTAGGCTATATGTTATTTGGTCAAAATACAATTAGAATGAATTCTATTTTAATTGGTAGTTTTATAATTATTTTAACTGGTATGATAGATGATATCAAACCTTTAGATGCTAAAGATAAATTAATTGGTCAATTATTATCAGCAGCTATTATTGCTTTTTATGGTGAAATACTTTTAGATAATATTACAGCTTTTGGTTTAAATATAAACTTTGGCTATTTTGCCTATCCAATTACAATTATATTTATAGTAGCTTGTATGAATATTATTAATTTAATTGATGGTTTGGATGGTCTTGCAGGTGGTGTTTCAGCAATTTTTTTCATGACCATAATAATTATTTGTTTCTTTCAAGGAAGAACAACTGGTCTTGAATTTACTTTAGCTTTAATTACTTTAGGTAGTACTTTAGGATTTTTAGTTCATAACTTTTACCCAGCTAAAATATTTGCTGGGGATTCTGGAGCTTTGTTTTTAGGCTTCATAATAGCAGTTATTTCTCTACTTGGATTTAAAGCAACAGTTTTAACATCTGTTTTTATTCCTATTTTAACTTTAGGTGTTCCGATTTTAGATACTTTTTTTGCTATTATTAGAAGACTTTTAAAACATAAAAAAATATCTGATGCTGATAAGCAACATTTACATCATCAATTATTAGGAATGAAATTTTCTCATCGTAATACTGTTTTAATTATTTATGGTGTTAATATTTTATTTGCAACAGCATCTATATTTTATACTTTAAATGAACAAATAGATATTTATATAAGACGAGGAATTTATCTTATTTTACTTGTTTTAATATTCTGGTTTATTAATAAAACTAATATAATAACTGATAAACATATAAAGTTTGGTAAGAATAAATAACTCCGAGGTGATATTTATGATAAATTTTGTAATTTATGAAGATGAAGAATATTTTAGTGAATTGTATAGAAAAGAAATTCACAAATTTATGTGTAATGACAATGATTATTATAAAATATATAATTTTAATAAATATAGTGATGATGTTATGGAGACAATAAAAAAATTAACAGGTCAAAATATTTATATATTAGATATTGAAGTAGAAGGTAAATCAGGACTTGATCTTGCAAGAGATATTAGAAGTTTCAGAAAAACCATGAATGATCAAATAATAATTGCAACAGCTCATTTAGATTTAATTCAAAATGCTTATCATAAAAAAATACTAATGGTTGATTTTGTCTCGAAATTTGATGATTTAGAATCAAATCTTTTAGCTTGTTTTCGGGATATTTATGAAACATTTAATAGTAATGAATTTTTATCATTTAAACAAGATGGAGAAATTATTAGAATACCTTATATTGATATTTTATTTATTGAAAAAGATAAAAATGAAGAATGCTTATTTATAGAAACTGAAGGTGGAAGATTTAAATACCGAGGTAATATTTCTAAAATAGAAAATATGTTAAAAAATGACAAGAGATTTTTCAAAACGCATAGAAGTTGTATTGTTAATACATTTAAAATAACTAAAATTGTATCTAATGTACCTGCTATTTATTTTAATAACAAATGTACTAATTGTTTATCACGTGATAAAAGAAAAGAATTAGAAGATATTTGTATGCTTAGTGATGGAGATTTAGATTATGATGATGAAGTTTGATATACTAACTTGGATTAATTATTTTGTAGGTGCTTTTGCTTGCTGTGTAAGTATCTTTTTTTCAGGTAATGTTTTATTGAATATTAAAAAAATAAAATTCAATATTAAAGACTTTTTACTATTAATTTTATTTAGTATATTTTTAATATTTAATTCATTAATTATTGATAATGTATTAAAAATACTTGGAACCTTATTGGTTTTCTTTTCAATATATAAATTTATTTTAAAATGTAATATACACGATAGTCTTATTTTTTCTGTTGTTACTTGTTTGATATTTTTATTAGGAGAGGTAACATTTGTTTTATTTGTTTCATTAATCGATTTGGTTTTTAAAACAGATATAATTGAAGTAATAGTAAAATCATTTTTTGGTAATTTCTTTATTAGCGTGATATCATTTTTCTATATTGTTTGGTTACAAAATATAATTAGAAAGTATATTACTAAATTAAAAAGTAATAATAAACTTTATTTTGTATTTGTTGGTTTAATAACTATTTTAGTAATATTATCATCTATTTATAAATTATCATCTCATAACTGGGAATTTAATTATTCGTTTGTTTTAAATATGATAATTATAATATGTAGTTTATTGCTCTTAATAGTACTTATAAAACAATATTTGAATAATAAAGAGATAACAGATAAATATACACTACTTGAAGATTATTTAAAAACATCGGCTGATTTAATTGAAAAATATAGTTCAACTATACATAAGTATAAAAATAATTTAATTACTATTAAAGGTTATGTAAATAATGATAAGGATAAAGCTAATACATATATAGACAGTTTATTAGATAATTATAAGGCTAAAAAATATAGTTGGTTTTCAAAGATAAATTATTTTGAAATTGATACTTTGCGTTATCTAATGTATTATAAATTATCAAAAGCAGAAGATAATAATTTAAAACTTGTTGTAACAGTTAGTAAAGAATTAAAAGATGTTAAATATTGTGAATTGCCAGTAAATGAAGTCGGTATATTATCAGATATAATTGGTGAATATTTGGATAATGCAATATACGCTGCAACTGAGTCAGATGAAAAAGTACTAGTATTAGACATATTTTCCCAGGATGATAAAATAAATTTTGTTATATCAAATACTTATAAAAATGATTTTGATATAAATTTGATTACTAAAAGTGGATATACTACAAAAGGTAAAGGACATGGTTTAGGTTTATATGATATTGATAAACAATTAAAAAAGATTAATTATATAGATATAGGTTATAAAAAGATAGACAATTATTTTGTTGTTGAAGTTAAATTAGATATTATAAAAAAAGAAAAAGGCTAAGTTAGTCTTTTTCTTTATTAGGTTATTTGTTTAACATTGATTTTGGCATTTCAGGCTCATCAACTACAAATAACCAACATCCCGTAGTAGCAACACCAGCAACAACTAAACCAACTGCACCAAGAAGTAAAGATAAATATTTTTTCATAATTTCCTCCTTTTTATCTTTTTATCCTTTTTATTCTTTTAACATATAAGATATTAGTTTTTATAATTTAAATAATTTTTATAAGGTAGTTTAAATATTTTATATGTTATCGGCAAAATTAAAATTGTTTCTAATACTAAGCTAAACATTAAAAGATTTTTAATTAATATATTATCTAATAATATAATTAAAGTTAAGTAAATTATTCCAGTTGCAATACTTAAAAACTTATAAATTTTTCGTTTTTTACTATTTATAAGAGGTCTTTTAATAGTATCTGCAGGTGCATATAATAAGAAACAAATTAAGCAAATGATTGGTATTACAATGTAAGTTAAGTCATTAAATATAAAGTTTTTACAGATCAATGGAATACCTAAGAATGATATGCTAGATGTTATCCAACACCAAATACTTTTAGAAGCATGTAAGCCAAATGCAGTTATTCGTAATAGATTGAATGTTAATAAAAATAATAAAGTTTCTTTAAATATACCTAATATAAATGAAATAATAAGTATAACAATAACTTTGGAGAAACTTAAATAAATTGCTTCTATTCCATATTTGATTTCTTCTAGTTGAGTTTTATCGTATTTGTTTAAATCTTTTATAAGATTTATAGAACTATTTACGACAAAATTCTTAACCATATTTCCTATCACCAAAATCATTATATAATATTATTTAATTATTTTTTGAAAAGTGGCTGAATAGTTGTTTTTTACATGGTTTTGGCATTTTATTGATTAAAAGTCGATAATTTTACTGAAAAAGTACTAAAAAGATACAATTGGTAAATATTTGGTAAAAAATGGTTTAAATTTGATATGATTATTTTGCGCAGGAAAGAAAAGTAGATCTACGAAAAAAATATTATATGATAAGGAGAGATATGAACGTGGTAAGAGGTAGAGTTAAGTGGTTTAATAATGAGAAAGGTTATGGCTTTATTGAGTTTACTGAAAAAGATGATATATTTGTTCATTATTCAGCAATTAATCAAGAAGGTTATAAAACCTTACAAGAAGGACAAATTGTTGAGTTTACACTTTTAGAAACTTCAAAAGGGTATCAAGCACTTAATGTCACAGTAGTAAAAGATAAAATTATCGCTTAAACGATAGTTTTTTTCTTTATTATGTGATATAATCAAATTATAAAAGGAGATGATATGATGGAAGTTTTAGTTAGAGGTAATAAAATAGACATTACTGATGCTATGAAAGATTATGTAAAGGAGAAGTTATCTAAGTTAGATAAATATACTTTAGATGATACAACTGCAACAGTTCTTGTTAAAATTAGAAATTATTCTCAGAAAGTGGAAGTCACTATTCCTCTTAAAACATTAATGTTAAGAGCCGAAGATGAGAGTCAAGATTTTTATTCAGCTGTTGATTTAGTTGTAAATAAACTAGAAAGACAAATTAGAAAGAATAAATCTAAATTAAAGAAAAGAGAAAAATCAGGAATTAAAGAATTTAATATAGATGATATAACTGATAATGGTGAAGATGAATTAGTTATTAAAAGAAAGAAAATAGATATTAAACCTATGAATTTAGATGAAGCTATTTTGCAAATGGAATTATTAGGACATAATTTCTATATGTATAAAGACAGTGATATTGGACGTATTGCACTAGTTTACAAGAGAAATGATGGCGGCTATGGAGTAATTGAAGAAGAATAATAAAATAAATAAACAAGATATTCCATTCTTGTTTATTTTTTGATACAATATTGTATATATCAAGGAGGATGCATGAATATATTTAAAAAATTATTTGATCATGAATATAAAGAATTAAAAAAATTTAATGAACTTGCAAGTAGTATAATGGCTCTTGATGAGAGTTATCAAAAGTTAAGTGATGAAGAACTTAAAAATAAAACTACAGAATTTAAAGAAAGATTAAAAAATGGAGAAACATTAGATGATATTTTAGTAGAGGCATTTGCTACGGTTAGAGAAATGGCTTATAGAAAACTAGGTGAGAAAGCTTTCTTTGTTCAATTAGTTGGTGGTATTGCTATTCATTATGGAAATATTGCTGAACTTAAAACAGGTGAAGGTAAAACTTTAGTAACAACTTTTCCAGCTTATTTAAATGCTTTAACAGGAGATGGAGTTCATGTTGTAACTGTAAATGAATACTTAACTGTAAGAAATGCTGAATGGATGGGACCAATTTATGAAGGACTTGGTTTAACCGTTGGTATTAATAGACGTGATTTAACTCCTCAAGAAAAGAAAGAACAATATGATTGTGATATTTTATATACAACTAA
>CADBSI010000079.1 GCA_902797275.1 uncultured Erysipelotrichaceae bacterium
AAAAAAGATGATGAAGGGTATGATATGTTAGTTGATATTGTTGATAAAAATGATAAACAAAAAATAGGTAATTATATAAAAACGGTAATTAATGAACTTGAAAAAAAGAATAAAAAATAGTATATTTTGGATAGAATAAAAGGGAGATGATAATGTGGCTTTAGATACTCAAAAAGATAATGAAACTAATACTGAAGTAGTGCCAAGTCAAGTTATTACTCCGACAATGCTTGATAATAATGAAACTCAAAATAAAAAAGTTGATATATCAGCAATAATTCCACAAGGAGAAGTTTCTAATAGTGGTAATAAAATTGAATTGTCTAGTAAAGAAAAAGATTTAAAGTCTGATGGTGCAGTAATAATTGCTGATTTAGTAGATGATTCATTTAAAACAAGAGATAATGTATCATTGCCTAATCAAATTGATATTAAAGCTCGTAAGGAATTATTAAAGAAAAATAAGGATAAAAAGAAAAAGATAGTTAATTTAGATGAAGAAAAAATAAATAAAAAAAAGAAACAACAATCAATTATGTCAATTGTATCTCTTATTGTGATAGCTTGTTTAGTAATATTTTTCTTTTATTATAAAAGTGTTCCAAAAGATAGTGATTTTAAAGCATTAACTATTGAAATTGAGTTAGGAGAGTCATTACCACTTAGAAAAAGTGAATATATAAAACCTGGTATTGGAAATACTGTAGATGAAATGGCATATCAAATAGATACTTCAAATGTTACAGTTGATCAAGTTGGAGAATATCAATATACCGTATATCATAATAATATACAAAAAAAAGGATTAATAATAGTAAAAGATACAACAGCACCAGTTTTAGAAGTAAGAGAAGTTGTGATAAATGTTGGAGAAAGTTACGATGCAACAAGGTTTGTTTCTAATTGTGTTGATTTAAGTGGATGTTCTTATTCATTTGAAGATCAAGAAACTGAGAATAAATATACTGAAGCTGGTTCTTATGTTGTTTATATAAGAGCAACTGATGCTTATGATAATAAAACTATTAAACAAGCAAGTTTAATAATAGAAGAAGTGGGAATGGCAAGAACTTATGTAAAAGAATATGCTTATGATTTTGAATTAGGATATGAAAAAATTGAAAAATATGAATTACATTTTACTAATTTTATGAATAATGCAATTATATTGAATGGTCTTCATACTGAGGTATATATTTATCAAGATAAAGATAAGTTTGATGCTATTTATAAAGAACATAATGGTGATGTAAATTATACTTTTGATGTTACTAATAAAACAATGACTGTTGTGGAAAAAGCAAATAATGTTGGTTATAATTATAGTCGTTTAAGTGATGTATCAAATTATTTACTTGGGCAAGGATTTAAAGAACAATAAAATAGATTTTGCATTAATAAATATAATATGTTAAAATATAACTATATATAGGAAGGTATGAGACTATGACAGATATTAAGAAAAATGAGCGCTTTATTCCAATAAAAAATTATTTTAAAGCTATATTAATTGTTGTAGTTGCTATATGTTTAGTTTGGTACGTATTATCTTGGTATAGAGTATTAAAAGAGAATAAAGTAGCTACTTCATATTTAGTAAAAGAAAAAATTGTTTCAAAAGAAATAAATGATTTAAGTGAAGTTAATGATGTTTTTTTAGAGGCTCCAACTAATTATTTTGTCTATGTTAGTTTTACTGGTGATGAAGATATTTATAATATGGAAAAAGAATTAAAATCTTTAATTATTGATTATAATTTAAATGACTTATTTTATTATTTAAATATTAGTTCAATTAAGGACGATAAAGAGTTAATTTCTAAAGTTAATGAAGCATTAAATTTAAATGGAATTAAGATTACTAATATACCTACTATAATTTACTTTAAAGATAGAGAAGCAATTGATGTAATAAAAAGAAGTGATGATAATATTATGAATGCAGGTGATTTTCAAAAATTACTTGATGAAAATAATATAAGTAAATAAGGCCTTAGAGGTCTTATTTCTTTAGGAGGTATACATGATAAATGTAGTTTTATTTGAACCAGAAATACCTGGAAATACTGGAAATAT
>CADBSI010000080.1 GCA_902797275.1 uncultured Erysipelotrichaceae bacterium
ATGGTGCCGAAAACAGGAATCGAACCCGTAACCTATTGATTACAAATCAATTGCTCTACCAATTGAGCTATTTCGGCATTATTTAATGGTGGGCGATATAGGACTCGAACCTATGACCCCCTGCTTGTAAGGCAGGTGCTCTAACCAACTGAGCTAATCGCCCATTAAATCACTGACAACGTTATTAACTATATCATTTTATTTAATCATTGTCAATAAAAAATTAAACGTTTTTTAATTTTTTTTTATATTTATCCAATTTTGAAGTTCTTTATTTAAAGTTGAAAAACCTTTAGGTGTCTCTTTAATAGCTTCCCTCTTATTTAAAATTCGATAATCAATATTTTTAATACTTAACTTAACATGAAACGTATCATCATCAACATCAAGTACCCTAGCCTTAATAGTTTCTCCTACTTTAACATATTTATTAATATCTTTAACAAAGCCGTCAGATATTTCAGATATATGAATAAGACCACTATAATATTCGTCAAGAGTTATAAAAATACCATATTTCTCAATACCAGTTACACATCCCTCAACAATTTCATTTTTATAATACTTACACATATCTCCCTCACCGATAAACAAATATAGTTTATCAAAAAATAATTAATTAATCAACATAAAATGTCTTAATTAACACTTTTTTTACTTTTTTATTTATATAAAGTTGAAAATTAAGAAAAAAGATGATTAATCTTCATCATATATATCTAAAAATATATGTTTTCCTTTATCATCTTTAAACCCAACAATACTATCAACATTTACATTAAAAGCACTTCTTAAAATATGAATATCAACATTTGGATTAGTTTCTTTTAATTTTTTTATTAATTCTTTAATTTCTTTTCTTTTACTTTCAACACTTCCATCAGTAACCGAACAAGCACAATTTAAAAAATGTAATCCTATATAATTAACCCAAGATTTAATATCACTTTCATGCACATAATAAAATGGTCTTATAAGTTCTAAGCCTTCAAAATTAGTAGATTTAAGTTTCGGCATCATTGTTTTGTATTCACCAGCATATAAAATATTTAACATAATTGTTTCAATAACATCATCAAAATGATGACCCAATGCTATTTTATTACAACCAAGTTCCTTAGCTTTACTATATAAAAATCCCCTACGCATTCTAGCACATAAATAGCATGGATTTTCTTTTGCTATTGAATCACAAACCGAAAATATATCGCTATCAAATATATGAGCATTAATATTTAATTTTTCTAAATTTTCTTTTAATAAATCAAGATTTTCTTTTTTATACCCTGGATTCATTACAACATATTCTAAATCAAATTTATAATGACTATGACGTTTTAATTCTTCCAAGCACTTAGCAAGCAACATAGAATCTTTGCCACCACTTATACAAACCATTATCTTATCATTTTCTTTAATAAGTTCAAATTCCTTAATTGCCTTATTGAATCTTGACCATATTTCTTTTCTATACTTCTTAGTTATACTCTTAATTATTTCATCATTATCCATACAAAATCTCAACCTCATAAATACTTATATTATAATTTTTAGCATTTGTCAACAAGTCAATGCTATTGATAATTAGAAGCTGCACATGACTTTTTAATTAATACTGATCAACACTATACAGTATAAAATGTAATTAATTTTCTTAAATTATATCTACGTTAATTTTTTTATATAATACTCTACATAATATTTTTCTTATATATTTTTTATATTCTATTTTACTGTTTCTTACCTTTTTAATTATATTAATTCATTTAATATTAATATATATATAATATTAATTATTGTATTTGGTATTAAGATTAAATTAATTATAAATTATTTGTAAATAGAAAACAATTAATTATTACTCCTAATATAAGAAGACAAAAAAATAAATTATGATTATTAATGATATATTACAAAAATTTATTGATTTTATTGGCTGATTTATTAAAAAAATAATTAAAGATAATTATGAATTAATATTATATTTATTATTTTTAAGATAAAAGAAAAAGAATGTACATTTCTTTTGGATCATTTTTTGCACATTCTTTTATATAGTAATTAATACTTAATAATAAATAACTAATCTTTTTATTGATAATATTTAACTTTAATTTAACTATTTTATAATTATATATTGATATACACTTCCAACATAGGTATCTTTGTCATATAACATTACTTCTAGTTTATAAGTACCACTTTTTAAGTTTTCTTTCATATTTAGAAAATAGTTTAATTCCGATACAGCTGTATCAGCTAGAATATATTCATTATCCTTTGCTTTCGTGAAATTATTAGTTATATAATCAGCTAAGTCAACTACTTCATATTCAATCGAATAAACTGAATCATATTTTCTTCTATGTAGTTTTATTCTTAAATTTGGATTTAATAAACCTGATTGGTATTTAACATTCATATTAAGAATATTAGTATTATTTAAGTTTTTACCAGTTGTTTTATCAATGAAATATGATTTTTCATTGATAGTTAATTTCAATCCGTATAAAGTATCCATGACATGGAAGTTTAGATTTAGAGTATCACTTGATTCTAAGCCGTAGTAAATTCCATCAGGAGAACCAAAGGACTCAATTACAACTTTATAATCTCCTCCGGCTAGATTACTATTTTTAGCATTTAAAGTTATTCTTGAACTTACATTTGCAACCCTTGGAGCTATATTTATTCTGGTTGTTCCATCATATCTTGGGTAATAGGTTACTCCATTATAAGTATAGGAAATACCAAGTAAGTTTGTTCCTGATAAAGTATTATTATCTTTATCTACTATAGATATTTTTAAACCTAATTTTAAATCATAGTAGTTAGTATCATATATTGTATTACTTCCAATTGTTTGTTGAATAAAATTAGTATTTAAATTTAAATTCATGTTATTACCATTGTAGAACTCTAAGTCATTTTTATCACTGGTAATGGAAATTACAGCATGTTTATTATAATATAAGTTATAGACCATACTTTCTTGTTGAATACCAAGAACTGATATTAAAGTTTGGTTATTATTATTTCTAAGTTCTAGAAGTAAACTAGCATTTAAAACATCACTTGTTATATTACTTTCTTTAAAGTCAACAATAAAGATAAATTCTTCTTCGGCCCGTTTTTTTTCTTCATTATAATAGATATTATTAGCATTTGTATCATCATAGTTATTAGAATCTGTTATACTTCCCATTTTAATAAATTTTGCTAGATTAATTGATACTTCATGGTTATTGTTATATTCTGTTTGATAAGCATCATAGTCAGTTTGATTAACAACATAGTAGTAATATACTGGTTTTTCTTTATTAACAAAATCTATCATAGTAATTTTAGTATTTACTGGTAGGACATAACTTGAAGTTAAAACTCTATGATATCCGGTTTTATAAGGATTAGTATCTTTTTCCATGTATAAAGAGTAATATGCACTTAAACTAGAATCATTTGTAATATTAACTGGACTAGAAGCAAACATTTGGTATTTTTTTCCTGGGGTCATTGAGGCTTCGTATTCATCTGTATTATATAAAGCCCGAGATAAAGTTACATTAAAGTTAATTCTTTCAACTTCATTATTTAACTCATCTATTGGAGTTATAGCAACTATAGAAATAGTTACACTTCCCATTTTTCCAGCCGTTTGTAAGTTCTTTGAATGATATAAGTAGAAAACGAAACTACGAATAACATTGGAATTTTCACTTTCATAATTAGTTGTACCAATTATTGGTCTTTCGGAATTACTTGTAAACTCGGTTTCTCCAATGGTAACCCAACCAGTTTGACCAGTTTTAATAGATAAGCCCATAACATTATCTGCATCACTTGGATTGGTTGCAATTCTTGGTATTTCACTTGAAGGGACAAGACTAACCCCATCTGCTAGATTAGCATAGTTAAAACCTAAAATTGAAAACTTTGTATTAGCTTTAGAATAGTTTAGGAAACTAAATTCTTCAATACCTAAGGTTGAATATTTAGAAGCTGTTAAGTTAACATCATATGATATTACTTGTTCTCCTATAACCCACATATAAAAATCGGAATCACTTGGAGTTGGTTCTATATATTTAATATCTAATTTTGAAGTATCATCTTTATTAGCAAAGTTGGAATAAAATCCATTTACTTTAATATCATGATTTAACATATGAGAACCCAAAACATAACTACCTGAGGTAAAGAAATATAAATCTCCACTTGCTGGGGTTGTATCAAAGTTATATTTAGAATCATATAAAGCTGTTATTGGATTTTTATTTTGATCTTTTAAATACATGCCAAAGAAAGTCATCCCGGAAACATCACCGTATAAGGTTACAGCTTGGTTTCTCGCAATATTAAAGTTTTTACCTTCAAGCATATATAGTCTATTATCAACATTTTTTGTAATTGTTCTATTTTCCTCATCTATTTTAACACTAGCAATTGTCTCAACTCCGTCTATATCAACTAAACTAGAAAATTTCTTAACAAGATTTGCTCCTGTTTCTAAATATAAACTAGAATTATTTTTTAATTTTAATTCATCTATTCTACTTAAAGTAAACAATACTTCTGAGAATTCGTTAGTTCTATCTTTAGCTCCATCTAACATGATATAAGAATTACTTATAGAGAATAAATCGGCTCTTTGTAAAGAAATATTTTTCTTAATATTATTTTTAGTACCATAGTTATTTATATAAACATTACTATAACCAGTTGTCATAGAAGCATTACCAGAACCAAAGATTGAACCAGATATTGTAAACTCATCATAATCTTTTCCATCAATATTAATAGTAATTCCTTTGGTTACACTTATGAAACTAAAATCAATTACCTCTGATCCTTCTTCATTGGCTTCTCCTCCTCCAAAGACAGTTCCAAGAATTACAATATCTCCTTTTTTCAAAGTTTTATCAGTTAAAGAATTTATTCCAATATTTAAATTAGTTATTCCATATAAAACTGAAGTATTAGCACCTCCATAGATATTTCCATCTATTCTAGCTCCGGCAATATTAACAATACTAGTAGATGAATTTAAATCTTTATCCCCCGTAGGTGCAGCATTTCCTCCCCCAAAGACATGTTTAGAAACTTTAGTAGTTCCTTCAATATTTAAATTAGTATTTTCTAAAACGTTAGCAGCTCGACCATTACCACCGGCATAAACACTTTTTAAAATACTTGAATCAGTTATTTTTAAGTTAGTACTTTTTAAAACCCTGGCTGCATTTCCTCCTCCATAAATACTATCTAAAACTTGGGAATTATTTAAAATAACATTTGTATTTTGATTAACAAAGCCAAGATTACCTCCCCCATA
Source organism: uncultured Erysipelotrichaceae bacterium (assembly GCA_902797275.1). Taxonomy (GTDB): domain Bacteria; phylum Bacillota_I; class Bacilli_A; order RF39; family UBA660; genus RUG591. The sequence goes on from CADBSI010000080.1 coordinate 5,330, forward strand.
AATAGATGTTGCTTCGGTATTTTCTGAAACATTTAAGTTTGTATTACCAAGAACTTTGGCTGGATTTAATTCTCCTGTTTCATCTCCTGATACAACTGATTCTAAGCCATTTCCTCCTCCATATATATTATTTATTTTGGATGAAGTGATACTTACATTTGTACTACCATTTACCCCGGCTGATCTTCCTCCTCCGTAAAGAGAATCAGATTCTATATTTTTAACAGTTAAAGTCGTTACAATATCACTTTCACTTGTACCAACTGAGGCTTTATTACCTCCCCCATAAATACTTTTAGATACTGTACTATCAGATATATTTAAAACAACTTTATTTTTTAAAGCTCCAAGGTTACCTCCAGCATAGATATTTCCATAAACTTTGGTATTATCACTTATTTCTAAGGTAGCATTATTTAAAACCTCAGCTTTATTACCTCCTCCATAGAAGCTTCCTTCTATATCATCTGATCCAATTGTAGAAGATTTTAAAGTAACAAAAACATCATGACAACTTGCTTCATTTCCTCCTCCATATAAACTATCATTTACTTTTATATTAAAAGAATTAATATTACTTGTTGTTGTAACTGCTTGATTGCCTCCTCCGTATATTAAATCAAATTCTCCACTTGTTAAATCAATATTAGTAGTATCAGTCATTCCTCCTTGATTATTACCACCATATAAGTTATAAACTCTTAAATCATCAAGATTAGTTTTAAAATAAGTATTACCATTTTGATCTTTTCCTATTAAAACATAACCATATATTTTATAATCTTCCAAAGAAACATAAGCATGAACATTGAAACTAAATGAATACGTACTATTATTATTTAATGGATTTGTTCCATACCATTTATCTATTTCATCAACATGATATATTCCTCTTTTACCTGATACATTAGCATCAGACCAATTAGAATCAAATAAACCATCACTGGTATAAAGATATAAATCCCATGTTGGAATATTAACACCACTTTGATTATTAATACTAACATTTATTTGTTCACTTGATGAAATACCAGTTGCTCCACTTTGATTTTGATAAGATTTATCAAAACTTGTGGTTATTTGAATATTACTATTTTCCTTATTTTCTAAGTTTTTAATATAACTTTCTTGCACATCCCCAGCAAGGTTTGACCCTCCAAACACATTTTCTATTAAGGCAGAACCTAGATTAACATTAGTTGTATTAACACCTGCTTCTGATCCTCCACCATAAAGGTTTTTAATATAACCATAATTAATATCAAGGTTAGATGTAGTTGTACTAGCTTTTAAGCCTCCTCCATACATGTTTTCAATATTAGAACCTAAAACAGTAATATTAGAAGTTGTTGTAACTCCTCCTTGGTTATTACCACCATAAAGGTTTTTGGCTCCTCCATTTGTAACTATTATATAAGAGTTTGGAATATTACCACTTAAATTAGAACCACCAAAGACATTAGTTGCAAAGTTATTTAAATTAACGTTCGTGCTTTCTAAAACACTGGTTTTTTCTCCTCCGCCATAAACATTAGTAATATCACCATCATTTATGGTAACATTAGTTAAATTAGTAGTTCCACCTTGATTATTACCACCATAGACATTAGTTGAGGTACCACCTGTTGTTATAACATTAGTTGTATCAACTTCCCCAGTTAAGTTAGATCCGCCATAAATATTAGTAGATGTACCACCATTTAAATAAACATTAGTTGTTGTTGCATCTGTTTGATTACCACCACCAAAGGTATTTTCTATACTACCTCCGTTTAAATAAACTTCAATATTACCATTTGGTTTTCCACTTTTATCATTACCACCATAGACATTGGTAATTGTTCCATCATTTACTACTACTTTAATATCTCCTTCAACATATGGAGTATAGGTATCATTCCCTTCTCCACCACCAAAGACATTTTTAATTAACCCCTTATTTACAACAACATTAGTTTTACTACTTGATAAATTTGTTGTTTGGCTTACGCCATTAACACTACCAAAGGCTGAACCACCGTAAACGGAATTATTAATAATTGGCACACTTGAACTATTTGCATCTCCTATCGTTACTAAAATACTATCTCTTACAAATGTACCTTTATTAGTATTATTTTGGTATCCTCCCATTCCTCCCCCATACACAGAATTTGAGATTTCTCCTCCAATTACTTTTATATTAGTACTTCCATAAATTGTTCCAAGTTGATTACTTCCTCCATATAAGGATCCATTTATAACCCCCTTAGTCATTTCAATGTTTACAGTTGAAGTGATAGAAGAACTACCTGAACCATTGTTGTTTCCTCCTCCGTAAACTGAACCTTTAATTAAACCACCATGAATTAAAATATTACTTGTTGTAGTACTTGCTGATGAGTTTATTCCAACAGCACCATAATTACCACCAGCATAAACATTACGTCTTATTAAAGCATTACCAGCAATTATAACGTTAGAGTTATTAGCAGAACCTATTCTTTCATAATTAGTGTTCCCTGTACTAGCACGCCCATTACCAATTCCAAAGACACTACCTGCTTCAACTTGGGATTCGCTTTCAATGGTATTATTATTAACTAAAGTTTCCTCTCCAATTGTGGCATTTCCTCCCACATAGACAAAAGTATCTCCATCAATTGTTCCAAGAGAATTACTTTGATTACTTCCTTTAATTCCGTTTGATCCTCCAAAAACGCTATAATTAACAGTTCCACCCGTTACTTGAATAATTCTATTACCATAAGTTTCCGATCTTCCCGCTCCCCCTATTATAATATCAACAGATCCTCCTGTCATATAAATAAAAGTATCATTATAATTAGTTCTATTACTATTTGTTAAAGGTCCTCCAATTAAATTATAAATGTAGCCACCTTCAATAATTGCACTCCTTGGAGCATTATGAGTACCACCATTTCTTCCTCCAACATAAATACCTGTTGCATAATCATACTTATTTGAACCAAATGAACCACTTTTTACAATTGTTGTTAACGCTGAATTTATATTATTAGAAGAATTAATTGTTCCGTCCCAACTACCTGATGCACAATGTCTCACATCAAGTAAAGAGTTATTATTAGAAACTCTATCATAGTCTGATCCATATACACCAATTCCTTCAATATAATTAGTTCCCCCACTACTTCCTGTTGCAAGAGCAAAGGAATTATAAAAACCTGATTCAACCATTAATTTATATTTAGTTGGATTATTACTTCTTCCTGTTGATGAGGTATTACCACCAATAATACCAGAAAAATTAGTATAGTTATTTCCATATCTAACAATTCCTCTTCCTAATTTCACATTATGCCAATTACCATAAAAGGTACTACCACTATTACTAACCCAACTACTCTCTCCTGGTACAATTTCTCCATTAGTTCTAGTAGTACTCGAATATATTTTAATATTCTCAATAACTGTATCATTATAAACATAAATTGAACTGGATCCAACACTCCAATAAGCTGAATCCATATAACTTACCCCATTATGAACACTTGTTAAAGTAAAGGGTTTATCTAAACCACTATTAAGTCCATTTGAAACATTACCATTTAAAACAATAATATTAGTATCTCTTGTTACTAAATAATAATAAGTAATATTAGAATCTATTATATTCAAAGATCCATCTTCCTTATAATATTGTTCCATTTTATAATAAGAACAAGTATTACTATTACAAGTACCACTTAAAATATTACCTGTATTATCATAATAATCATTAATACTATCTCCTCTATTTAAAGTTTCTAAAGTATAAAAACCTGCCATATTAGTATCAACAAAATTATCATCTATTTCAATTCGATCAAGCTCTTTTTCGATAGTTGAATTATCAAGTAAAGTCATATAACCATCATTTAAATAATAATAAGTATTATTTTCATCAAAGTTTTCATTTTCAATTTTTTCATAATAAGTACAAGTTCTATTCCACCAACCACTTGGTCTACAAGTACAATTTTGTTGCAAAGAGCCATATTCATTATAATAACCACTACAACTTTCATTACGATCAAGTATTACTTGATAATAATAATTATCCATAGGAATATCTTTATAAATATATTTTATTACATCAAGTTTTTCCATTTGTTTAGTTTTTAAATTATTAAAAGCACTTGTAAAAGAAGAATTTCTATTAACATACCCAACACTTGATGTAACATAACTAGTTTTAAAATTTATTTCAATTTTATTAGGTTTAGTACCTGTATATGTAATTGGAATTTTAACTTTTCTTTCATAATAAGAATCATCATAACTAATAACTGCTCCATTATAATCTGTTATCCAAGCATTAAAAGAAGAATCAGTTGGTCTATTAGTAAATGGATTATCAATTAAACTAAATTCCACATAATCATCACTTGTATCACTAGTACCATTATTATTAACTGGATAAGTTTTATAATAAATATATTTATCTTGTAATTCTGTTAAAGAAACATAAGAAGTTTTAGTATCTAAGTAATTACTACCTGAATAAGTAATTTTAACTTGCACAAGATTAGAATCATTATAAATATTTTTATCAATAGTAGTTGGTAAAGTATTATTATTACTACTAGTTGTATAATTAAGTCCCATATAATAGTTATAATCATTTTCTAAATCATTTACTAAAACTGTATCATTATAAATACCACTAGCTTTATAGTTTGGATCAGTTTCAAAATCAATTACTAAATCACTATAAGTTAAAATATATGAAACAACACTAAATGTAAGTAAAATTATAATTAAAAACAAAGATAAAATACGTAATTTTAAAGATAATTTTAAATTCATAAATTTAGAAAACAACTTATTTATTTTATTCATACTAACTACCATACTTTCCATTTAATTATATCATAGCAATTTTAATAAGTAAATTAACTTAAGTATTTTTTTCTAATTCGACAAATTATTTACTAATAATAGTTTAGACTTAAAAAGGTGGTTAAATGAAAATATATCTTGATTTAATATTTCTAATTAATATCTGGTTTGATTTTTTAATCCTCTTGTGTGTTTCTATTTTATTAAAAAGAAATATAAAATTAAAAAGAATATTTCTAGGTAGTTTATTTGGTAGTTTAACTTTCTTAATTATATTTTTAAATTTAAATAATTATATTTTAATTATTTATAAAATTATTATTAGTATTTTCATGTCTATTATTACTTTTTCATATAAAGATCTTAAATATACTATTAGTAATATAAGTTATTTTTACTTAGTAAGTATTATTCTAGGTGGTAGTATTTATTTATTAAATGATTCTTTTATAAGTAATAATAGTTTAATTATTAAGAATAATCTTTTCAACTATTTAATTTTAATTATTATAAGTCCTATAATTATTTATATTTATATAAATCAAACAAGAAAATTAAAAGATAATTATAGTAATTATCATAAAGTAGATATTTTATATAAAGATAAATTATATCATTTAAATGGTTATTTAGATACTGGTAATAATTTAGTTGATCCTTATAAAAAAAGAAAAATAATACTTGTTAAGTTAAATATTAAATATGATGATACTAGTATTATTTATACTCCTTATGAAAGTTTAAATAATATAGGAGTTATTAAATGTTTAAAAATAGATAAGTTATTTGTTGATAAAAAAGAATTTAATAATTATTTAATAGGACTTTCAAATGATAAGTTTAGAATTGAGGGAATTAATTGTATTTTACATAATAGTATGAAAGGAGAATTATGATATTAATACTTAATTTGGTAGGTTTGATTAGTTGTTTTATTGAAAAGAAAGGAAGTTTGTTTTATGTAGGAGCAACCGATAAATTACCTCCTCCTCTAACTAAGGAAGAAGAGGAATATTATTTGGTTATGGCATCTGATGGTGATAATTTTGCAAGAGATAAGTTAATTGAGCATAATTTAAGATTAGTAGTTTTCTTAGCTAAAAAGTATGAAAATACCGGTGTTGACTTAGAAGACTTGGTCTCAATTGGAACAATTGGCTTGATGAAAGGTGTTAAAACCTTTAGTATGGATAAAAATATTAAATTAGCAACTTATGCTTCTCGTTGTATAGATAATGAAATCTTGATGTATTTAAGAAAAAATAAACGCGTAAAAACGGAAATTAGTTTTGATGAATCTTTAAGTTTTGATGCAGATGGAAATGAACTTCATTTAGAAGATGTTTTAGGAACAGATGCTGATATTGTAACCAAACCTTTAGAAGATGTTGAAAATAAACATCTTATGTTAGAAGAAGTAAATAAATTAGCTAAACGAGATAAAGAAATTATAACTTTAAGATATGGATTAGATGGTAAGGTTGAAAAAACCCAAAAAGAAGTTGCTAATATTTTAGGTATTAGTCAGTCTTATATTTCAAGAATTGAAAAAAAAGTTATAAAAAAATTAAAAAATATTGTTAAATAAATTGACAATATCTTTTTTTATGTATAAACTAATATTGATGGTGGATATGAATCTTGAAAAAACAATTTTTATTATACGAAATAAATTAAATTTTTTAACAGTTGAAGAAGTAGTTTTCAAGTGTTTTGATAGTAATTATTTAATAGCAAGAATGGCTATTTTAGAACTTATTAATAGAAACCCTACCAACATAAATTTAGATGATAGTATTATAAGACAAGTAATTAATAAAATGACTATAGAAGATATTTGGAGTATTGCAAGTAGTAAAAGTAATACTAAGTTATTTTTACTTGCTTATGAAAGATTAAGTGATATTTTAGAATACTATGATAGAATTTATGAAAAAGAACAACTAAAAGAAAAATTAAAACTTTTATAATGCCGATATAGTTTAGTGGTAAAACAGGTCCTTGGTAAGGATCAGCGGTAAGTTCAATTCTTACTTTCGGCACCAGGTGATTAATACTCGAACTTTTCGAGATAATATAAAAACTACTTTCAAACAAACTAGGATGAACTTGTCAATAAAAAGTAGACACAAAAAAACTTTTATTTAAACCCTAGTTGAGTTCTATACTCAATTGGGGTTTTATAATTTAA
>CADBSI010000081.1 GCA_902797275.1 uncultured Erysipelotrichaceae bacterium
ACCTCAATTTTATTATATAAAATCTTAATTTAAAAATCTAGATATTTTACAAAAAGTCTTCCTAATTTTAAAAAAATAGGTTATAATACTTTTATAGAATAAGATAATAAATATGAATAAAGAGGTGCAAAATGATAGAATACGATTATAAAAACGATGAAATTGCCAATATTATTAATAATATGATTATTTATGCTGCTAGTAAAAGAGCAAGTGATATTCACTTTGATCCTTGTGAAAAAGGTTTAAAAGTTCGTCTTAGAATTGATGGAGTTTTACAAGATCATACAATTGTTCCTTTAGCTTATCAAAAGAATTTAACTACCCGTATTAAATTAATATCTGGTATGAATATAACTGAGTCAAGATTACCTCAAGATGGGGCTATTAAAGATGTTATTAATGGAATTGATTTAGATATGCGTGTATCATCTTTAAATACTAACCTTGGGGAGAAAATAGTTATTCGTATTTTGGATTACTCTAAAAGTGCCGAAGGTTTGAATTCTCTTGGTTTAACAGAAAAAAATCTTGAAAAATTAAAGAAAATGATTGAAGTTCCTAATGGAATAATTTTAGTAACAGGAGCTACTGGTACTGGTAAATCAACAACTGTTTATACCATGCTTCAACATTTAAATAAGGAAGACACCAATATAATTACTGTAGAAGACCCAATAGAAATGAACATAGAAGGAATTAACCAAGTTCAAGTAAACTCAGAAATTGGTCTTACTTTTGGTCGAGTTTTACGTAGTATTTTAAGACAAGACCCTAATATCATTCTAATTGGAGAAATTCGTGATTCTGAAACTGCTCAAATTGCGGTTCGTGCCTCTATTACTGGACACTTAGTTTTTTCAACAATTCACACCAATAACTCATTATCAACCATTGAACGTCTACTAGATATGGATGTTGAAAGATACTTACTTTCTAGTGCTCTAACTGGAATTATTTCGCAAAAACTTGCTAGAAGATTATGTCCACATTGTCGTAAACTTCGTCCTACTACTCCTTATGAAAAAATTGTTTTCAAAGAAATTCTTGGTAAAGATGTAAATGAAATAAATGATGTAAATGGTCATTGTGATAATTGTCGAAATGGCTATTATGGTCGTATTGCTATTCATGAAGTTTTAATGCTAAATGATGAAATTAGAAATGCTATAAACGATAAAGATTTACCAAGAGAAAAACTAAAAGAATTAGTTTACACGAAAGATGTAACAACCATGCTTCAAGATGGACTAGAAAAAGTATTAGAAGGAATTACTACTTTTGAAGAAATATATAAAAATGTTGCTATTGATAATGAACTCGATAATAAATATTCAGAAGATGCCATGACTTCATCTTCTAACTTCAAATTAGAATCTATTACTAATGGTTCTAGTTTTACCAATTCAACTTTAAGTTATCAAGAAGAAGATGGTAGTAAACCTGTTATCAAAAAACAGCCAACTCCGACTATAACTCCAATTCAAAAGCCAATAACCTCTACTCCAAAGATCGCTTCAATAAAACCTGAAATAAAACCTCAAAAAGATACTCTTGAACTTATTTAAGAGTATCTTTTATTCATAAAAAAATAAAGTACTAGAAGGACTTCCTCTTTGATAATACTTAGGTACATTTCCTTGAATTAATTTAACAGCTAAAGGCACAACTACAACTACTTGCATTGTATTAGTATACATCGGTAAAATCATTTTAAAATCAACTATCACATGAATATAAACTTCAATTAAAGAATTATTAATGCCATACTCCGTTACCTCAGTTTTAATATTTGGATTAACTGATGAAATCATCTCCATATTAATTGGTATCTTAGGACCTAAATTATTTAAAGCAACTGTATTAAAAATTGAACCACTTGGTATATAAAATATACTATTATCTAAATTATATTTTTTTAAAGTATCTTCATCTTTCTTACTAATTAATTCTAAATTATTATAAACTAAATCACTTATCTTAGACATAATTCTATTTACAATAACTGGATCAAAATCAACTATAATAGTTTCATTACTCTCTTTTTTTAAAATAAATAAAGAATCAATTTCAAGTTCATTAGTAATTTCTTCTGTAATAGATTTATTAATAACTGTTGTTACTACTCTTTTCATTTCTTCTTTTGCATAACTCATATATAAAGGCATAACTTTATTACTTAAAACTACTAATAAAATTAAAGCTATTATAATAATAATTATAATTAAAATAAATAATTTTAAGACTTTTCTTTTCATAATAAAATATATGTAATTTAATTTACAAAATATATTTTTTTTGTTATACTTATTATAGTAGAGGTGCTTATGAAACATGAAATATTAGATAGTATAGATATAAACAAATTAAATTTAAAAGAATTACTTCTTCTTTTAAAAATAGTAAATAAAATTAAAAATGATGAAATAGAGGTTTTAGAATGAAAGATAAAATAATTAAAAGAATAATTGAAGTATTAATTCCTCTTAAAACTTTATATCAGGAAATAGATTTAATTATAAATGATTTAGAAAATGATAATTATGATAGTTTAACTAATTTTGTAAATGAATATTATAAAAATGATAATTATAGTCAAGAATTTCTTGATTTGTTAACTACTTTAGTTAAAGGAGGAATAATAGATAATTCTTTTTTAATTTTAGATAATGCTTATGAATTTACTAATTTTAATTATAGAGATGGTATTCTTTATTTAAATTCTAAAGCTATAAATCTAACAAGTGATAAATATGATGTATTAAGAACTAAAAATCCTTATAAGAAAAAGGAAATAAAAGAGGAAAAAATTGAAGATAAAAAGATAGATGATGATGTTTTAATTGATGTAGATGATATAGAAGCTATTAGAAAAATTATTTTAGATTCTCAGCTTAGTTATTTAAATAATGCTAATTTATTTATTAGTAAATTAGAAAATAGTGATGAAGATTTAATTTATCATACTCTTCTTAATTTAAATGATATTAGATATATTCAACATTGTATTTCTAATTTAAGTTTAGATACTTTAAAAAGATTATTGTCTTATATAGAAATAACTGAAAATAATAAACATAACTTAATTAATACTTTTATGGAAGAAGCTATTAAAAAAAGTATTCATCAACACAAAAAATAGTATAAAAAAAAACAAATAAAATTTAAATTATTTGTTTTTATTTTAATTTGGATTAGTTGAAAATTGTAAGTTAAGTGATATAGAACCAACTGAAGCATCGTTTTCACAGTCAACATCTTGTCCTTCTAACCACATATAAATTCTTAGTTTGGTTATTCCTTGATTAACTGAAAATATTTCTACATTATCAGTAAAATTAGTTTTAGTATAATAGGAAACTTTAACCGTATCAAAGTAATTTGGATAATTTATTTTATTAGCTTTATCAATTGCTACTTTTAAATTCTTTGGTATTTCATTTTTTATTCCTTCGTATGGTAATTCTTGATAATTATTAGTGATATCTAAATTATAAACATTTTTAGCATTTAAAATACCTGACTTAGTATGAGAATCATAATTTGGTTCCCAGATATAAACATTATTGTTGCTGTTGGTTTTTAAGTTTTGAATAGTATTTAAATCAGTACTTTGGGTACTTCCTTCAATAACAAAAGCAAATCTTGTAGCATTTTCAATTCCTACATATTTATCTTTATAAGTAGCTCCTGAATCTGTTGTTAAATATAGTTTAGTATTAGCATAGGTTTTTAAAAAGACATCAAAAGCAAGAAATTTTTTATCACTATTTTCAAATAAACTTCTTTCTTCAACTGTTTTTATAGCTTCTATATTATATCTATCATTATAGGTAGCATCATTTTCAACTTTACCATGAAATATTTCTATTAAGCCATTATTTACATTACCAATGGTTGAAACTGGCTCCAACACTTTTGGTAATTGATTTATATTATTTGGATAATTATCAACAGCATCTACTAAATCTAAAATACTTAAAACTGATTTCCAATTTGTTCCATCACTTGAAATTGATATACCATTTTGAGCTCTTACTTCTACTTCCATCAAACCAATTGATACTAATCTATTAGAAGTAAACCAAGCATATGAACTAGTACCTAAAGATATTCCTAAAACAAATAACCAAAGTAATAGAAAAAATAAATGATATTTTCTTTCTTTTTTAGTTTTTTTCATAACTATTCTCCCTCTTTTTCTTGTTCTTTATGTTCTTCACGTATTTCCATGTGCATTTTAATTTCTCCCCCGATTATAGCATCAACACAATCAGGATCATCACCTTCTAACCAAATTACTATGGTAAATTTATCTTTATCTCCTACTTTAAAGTTTTTTCTTTGTTCAATTATTACTTCTTTTTCTTTGTTTTCTAAAAAAGGAATTGTATCTTTTTCAGCCATCTTGGTTGCTGAATTAATCTTAGCATATACTTGCTTTTCTCCATTTAAGAAGATCATAACTCGAACTGCTTCATCAACATTTTTAATAACATCATCAATTAAAATCGAATACCAATAGTTAATAGTTCTTTCCCCATTATTTTCCAGATAAAAAGTATAAGCAATATAATTTTCACCGTTATGAGAGCCAGTTCCTTCTTCATCAATATTTTTTGGTATCCAATCAATTGAAATATTATCTAAAAAATCAATATTCTTAGCATATAATTTTCTTGTTTTATCATTTTTAAACTCTTCATTTTCGTATAAAATGATACCACTTTTAAGAGCAAAGTTATTATCAAGAGTAACTGTAAACTTACCCCCATTATAGATAATACTTAAAATTATAAAAGAAAATATTAAGAAAATTAAAATTACAAAAATAACTATTTTTGTTCTTTTAACTCTTTGTTTACGATTTTTAATTTTTTTAGCTGTTACAACTACTTCTCCCATATACTTACTCACCTATTATAATTTTAGCATAGATAAATTATATCTTCAATTAATTTTCTTTTTTTTAAAAAAACTTTTACATTTATTGTAAAGAAAATTAGAATATGTTATAATTTTTATATAATAGGTGGTGTATGAAAAAGAAAATAATTTTAGGTTTAGCATTTATATCTTTATTAATATCATTTTGTTTTATAGGAGAGTCATATGCTAAATATGTAACTAATGTTAATAATGTTGCTTCAATGTCAGTTGCTAGATGGAAAATCTTAGTTAATAATAAAGATATTTTAAATAAAAATGAAGCAAGTCAAATAATAACTCCCATTTTTTTAGAAAATGAACATATTAATTCTAATGTAATTGCTCCTACTAGTAAAGGTTATTTTGAACTAGTATTAGATGCAACAGGAGCTGATGTTTCTTTTAGTTATGAAATATCTACTAGTATAAATGCTGATAGTGCTGTTAAAGATTTAAAAATAACTGGTTATTCAATTGATGATGGTGAAATAATTGATGTATCAAATAGTAGTTTAATATCTGGTAATATCTTGTATACTGATACTAAGGTTAAAAACATTAAAGTTTATATTGAGTGGAGCGACACCGAAAATGATACAATGGACAATAAAGCTGATACAGAAGCTAGAAATAAACAAGCTAAACTTGATGTTAAATTAAATTTTAAACAAATTGCTAATTAAAAAGAATAAGTTAATGATGTGAACCCTATTTAGGAGACATTATAAAAAAGACTTATATTAAAAAGAGAAAAGTTATTTTTCTCTTTTTGTGTAAGTTTTTC
>CADBSI010000082.1 GCA_902797275.1 uncultured Erysipelotrichaceae bacterium
AAAGCTTTTAGAAATGAAATAACTCCAGGTAACTTTACTTTTAGAACTATTGAATTTGAACAAATGGAATATCAAACTTTCTGTAAAGAAGGAAGTGATATGGAATTATATGAATATTTTAAAGAATATGGAAAAAAGTTCTATATGGATTTAGGAATACCTAGTGAAAAATTAAGATTTCATGATCATGAAAAACTAGCCTTTTATGCTAAAGCAGCTTGTGATATTGAGTATTTGTTCCCATTTGGTTGGGGTGAAATAAATGGAACTCATAATAGAACTAATTATGATTTATCTCGTCATCAAGAATATAGTGGTGAAAGACAAGAATATTTAGATCCTGAAACAAATGAAAAATATATTCCTTATATAGTAGAATCAACTTATGGACTTGATAGAACTGTTCTTGATATTTTATTCAATTCTTATGAAAAAGAAAAATTAGCTAACGGTGAAGAAAGAGATGTTATGCATTTTATTCCATTCCTAGCTCCATACAAAGTTGCAGTTTTACCACTTGTTAAGAAATTCCATACCGAAAAAGCTAAAGAAGTATATAGCTTATTAAGCAAACATTTCATGACTAGTTATGATGAAGCTGGTAATATTGGAAAACGTTATAGAAGATGTGATGCAATCGGAACACCTTTTTGTATAACAATTGATGATGAAACTATAAACAATAATACAGTTACTATAAGAGATCGTGATACTATGGAACAAATTACTTTACCAGTAGATGAAGTTGTAAAATATATTGAAGAAAAAATTGAATTTTAAGCATATAATCTATGCTTTTTTTTCATTTTATGTTATACTTAACTAGAATAGAGGTATGTATGAATCAAGAATTTATCTTATATTTAATAATTTGTTTTTCATTAAGTTTTCTAATTGGAATTGAAAGACAATATAGAAGACGTGTAGTAGGACTTAGAACAACAATTTTAGTTTCTATCGGAGCTTTTCTCTTTGTATCTTTTTCTTTCTCTGTTGGATCAACTGATGTTTCAAGAATTGCAAGTCAAGTAGTTGCTGGAATTGGTTTTTTAGGAGCAGGTGTAATTCTTAAAGATGGTAAAAAAATAAGTGGTTTAACAACAGCTGCCACCCTTTGGTGTGATGCAGCCATTGGTATTCTATGTGCAGGAGGAGCTATAACCGAAGCAATTCTAGGAACAATCATAATTTTATTTTCTAATATCATTTTACGTTATGCCAATAAACTAATTAATACAATAAGTGATAATAAAAATAAAAAAATAGAATACTTATTAATTATAAAATTATCTAAAACTAGTTTAAAATTAACTGAGTTGTACATAAAAGAAAACTTAAAAAAACTTGAAATTGATTACAATAAAATAATAAAAAATACTAATAAAGAAGTAATATTAACTTATAATTTTTCAATATATAAAAAAGATTTTTCTAATTTAGAAAAATTAATTGATAATATAAATGACAAATATGAAATTAATTCTTTGGAAATTAAAAAAATAAGCGAATCTAATATAGAAGAAATAGAAGAGGAGTTATAAAAAAATTATAACTCCTTTATATTTTGCTCTAAATTATAAATAAAATAATTAACATCAGTTAAAGCATTGTCTTTAGTAATAGGTGGGGTTGTAAAATATATTTCTTTTTTTATTAACTTTTCAATACAAGTTTCTATAAACGTTTTAAATCTTTTAGCAAGTTCAATGCTATTATTAGTCATATTACTTTGATTTTCAGATGTAATTGTAGTATTTTCATATTCATTTATTAAATTACTATACTCAAGATAAAAATCATTTGCTTCTTTAACAATATCAGGATAAAATGGATCACATTCTCCTCTTATATAAGTAGCAATACTAGACATAAGTTTATTAAATCCATATTCATAATCAATAACATAAAGAGGATCTAAATTATTTCTATTGATTAATCTTTCAAGAACTAAAGTATAAACATTCATTTCATATACAGTATTATTATTTAAAGAATTATAATAAAAGCAAAAACAATTTTGATTATTAATATTAGTACTTAATTCTTCTGAAAAACTAATAAATTCATTAGCAATTTCTAAAGCTTCATTATTAACTCTTTCAAGTCCCTCTATTAAATTTTTAGTAGAAGTTGGAATACTAGGTTTTAAATTTAATTCATTTTTAGTAATACTAGTATCCATATTATAATTAAATAATTTATTAGTTAATTCTTCTAAAGTAATAGTATATTTAGTTACAAAGATACTACTATTAAGAGCAACACTTGGAATATTATTATTAGCATAATTATTAACAATTAAAGTACCAAGATTTTCGCATCTTTTAGCAAGATTATTAGCTTTATTAATATAATTTGTATAAAAACTAGGAAGAGATAATTCAACTCTAGCACAAAATTCTCTAAGAGTTCTTAAATAATATAAATTACTTATTAAACTATTTTCAATAAATTCATTATCACTTAACATATTTCACCATTTAAATATATGCTAAAAATTTAAATTTATTTTAATTTATCACCAATAAACTTAACTTGATATTTATTTATATATTTATCAGGATTATTTCTTCGAAACTCTTCTTTTTTTTCTTCCATTAAAAAGTTAGCAACTTTTACTGAAGACTTAAGATCACATGTTTTATCTTCATATCTAACTCCAATTGATACACTATAAGGAGTATTAGAAATAGATGTTAACATATCTTTAGTTTTAGAAATAAATAAATATTCAGCAATATTTTTAACAATTATAACTATTTCATCTCCACCAATACGATAAATATCAGTTTTTCTAAAATGTTTTTTTAAACAAGAACTTATAGTTTTTAATAATAAATCTCCCGCCTCATGACCATATGTATTATTAATAACACCTAAATAATTTACATCAATAAAGATAATACCAACATGATTAAATTCTTTTTCTTTAAGTAAATTTTCATATGCTAAACGATTATATATTTCAAGCATACTATCAGTATATTTTTCATTTTTTAATTTATCTGTAATTATAATATTTTTAAACATATTATTTAAAATAGAAGTTAAAAATTCTTTAAAGAAATCTAAATTATCTAATTCTTTTTTGACTTTTTTAATTATTAAATAGGAATTATCTAATTTAATTAAAATATCTGTACTTGTTATTTTAAAATCATTATTAGTAGTTGGATCATCATTTCTTTTAAATTTACTATAAATTATTTCATCAGCTTTTAAATAAGTTTTAATTATATTAAAAATATTATTAATAAAATCATTATTATATTTATCAGTTATAATAATAGAATTTAATTTAAGTAAAAATTCCTTTTCATTCATATAAACCCCTTCTTTAATTTGGTTTGTATTATACTATAGATTTTCTAAAATAACAAATTTGAAAAATTAATTAAAAAGTAATTACAAAATAGAAAATATTTGCTATACTATTTAATAGATAAGATAATAATTCAAGAGGAAGGGTGTATATGAATAATAAGAAGAAAAAAATTATAATTATAAGTATTATTTTAGGTATTTTAGTATTAACTATAGGGTTAACCTATGCAATGTTTACAATTAGTAAATATAGTAGTAATTCTAAACTTATTGCTGGAGATATCTATATGCATTATAAAGAAGCAAGTCAGGGTATTAAATTAGAAAATGCTATACCAAGTGATACTTATGATACTACTAGTTATTTTGAGTTTACAATTGATGGAAAGAATACTTATTTAAAAAAAGATATTTATTATGAGATTGTTTTAGCTTATGGCAATGAAATTCAAAATAAAACAAGAATAAAAGATAATTTATTAAAATTTAGATTAACTGAAGTAATTGATAATAAAGAAACTGAATTATTTACAGATAGATCTTTTTCAAATTTAACTAATAAAAGAATATGGGTAGAAACTATTCCTAAAGGAACAAATAATGAAATACTTAAAAGATATAGATTATATATGTGGCTTAGTAATGATACTATAATATGTGGTGGAGATGAAACTGAAAACTGTGATTATTATATAGATAAAGAACCATATTGGGAAAATGTTTATGCAAGTATTAAAGTAGGAGTAAATGGGGATTTTGAAGAGAAAACGTTAGCAACTGATGCATCTTGTTTTACAACCGAATATGATTATGAAGGTGCAACAGTTAATTCTATAATGGCAAGTCAAACTTATCAAGAACCACCAACTGATAATAGAAATGAATTATCAAAATGTGTTGATTATTTTAATAAATTTGAACCTAATGAAGGAGAAACAGCATTAGATTTTTGCAAAGGCACAGGTACTTTTTTTGGTAATACGTTTCAAACACATTTAGATAATAATAGTTTTGATAATACGATGTTAACTGAATTAAAAGAGTTGAATATAGTAATAAATGATAATAAAGTAAATTCTATCATGGCAAGTCAGGAATATACAGAATTGCCAGATAACAGAAATGAATTATCTAAATGTATGGATTATTGTAAAACTGATACATTTGATGATGGATCAACTAATGAAACATATTGCAAGGGAACGGGAACTTTAAATAATAAAACATTTCAAGATGGACTAAATAATAAAAGTATAACATTAAGTAATTATTTAATCGATAATAATATAGTAAAAGTAACTGGGCAAACGATAACGATTACAAATTATGATGACACTTGTGAAAAAGACGTAGTAATACCAAGTTCAATTAATGGAGCAAAGGTAGTGGCAATTGGTGGATCTGCATTTGGTGGTAAACAGTTAACAAGTGTAATTATTCCAAATACCGTTATAAATATTATGGATAGGGAATATAGAACAAATGCATTTGGTAATAATAATTTAAAAAAAGTGATAATACCAGATAGTGTAACAACAATAGGTGACAGTGCTTTTTACAATAATCAATTAACAAACGTTAGTATTAGTAATAATATAGTAACAATAGGAAAGGACGCTTTTAAAGATAATCTAATAACAAATGTCAAACTTTCAAGTAGTTTAACATCAATAGGGAAATATGCCTTTGAAAATAATCAGTTAGAAACTTTTGAAATACCAAATGGATTAACAGAACTAACAGATTTTTTAGGCAATAATCCATTAAAATCAATTACATTTCAAGAAAATTCCAAAATAACTGAAATAGGAACGGGATTTGTTTCTGATAATAGAGATATGTGGAAAAAATATCAAAATTTAGAAAGTATTGAAATACCAAATAGCGTAACTGACATTACAATAGTTAGTGGTTCATTCGGGCCTTTTTATGGATTAAATTTAGAAGAAATAAAATTTGAAAATAATTCTAAATTAACAAGAATTCCTAATAATGCGTTCGAAGGTTTAAAATTAGTTAGCATAAATATACCAAATAGTGTGAAAGAGATAGGAATTTCTGCTTTTCAAAATAATCTATTAACAAATGTAGTAATACCAAATAGTGTAACAAGTATAGATAATTCTGCTTTTCGAAATAATCAATTAACAAGTGTAACTATTGGAAATGGTATTCAATATATTGGAGAAAATGTATTTTATAAAGGAGAAGACAGTAATTCAAATTTATCTAAGATAACAATTAATAAATCATGCACAGATATTAAAAATATTCCAGCACCTCGTGAAACTACTACTAAATATTATCCTTGGTTAAGTTATAGTAGTCCTTATACAGCAACAGGTGTAACCATCTATGGCTCTAACAATGAAGTATGTGATAGTTATTAAAATTAAAAAGTAAGATTAAAATTAAAATTAGTCTTACTTTTTTGGTATCTTTAAAACCTGATTAATTTGTAAATTATTACTAGTTAGATTATTTAAATCTTTAATTTCAGCAACACTTGTATTATAAAGACTAGCAATTTTATATAAAGAATCACCTGATTTAACTGTATAGTTTATATAATCGATTGTTTCTTCTTTTTTACTTGTTGGTATCTTTAAAACTTGATTAATTTGTAAAGTATTACTAGTTAAATTGTTTAATTTCTTTATATCATCAACCGTGGTATTAAAATTACTTGCTATTTTATATAAAGAATCACCTGACTTAACTGTATAATTTATATAACTATTTTCAATTGTATTAGAAGGTGTGGGTATCTTTAAAACTTGATTAATTTGTAAATTATTACTAGTTAGATTATTTAAATTTTTTATTTTATCTATAGTAGTATTATAAAGACTAGCAATTTTATATAAAGAATCACCTGATTTAACTGTATAGTTTAGATAATCCTCGATTTCTTCTTCTTGAACGGTTGGTATCTTTAAAACTTGATTAATTTGTAAAGTATTACTAGTTAAATTATTTAAATCTTTAATAGCATTTACCGTTGTATTAAAATTATTTGCTATTTTATATAAAGAGTCTCCTGATTTAACTGTATAATTTATATATTCATTTGGAGAAGTTATCTCTTTTTCTTCCTTTGGTATTATTAAAGTTTGACCGGGATTAACAATATTATTAACTAAGTTATTTATTTCTTTTAACTTTGAAACTGTTGTATTAAACTTTCTAGCAATTGAATATAAAGTATCATTTTTTAAAACAGTATAAACATTTTCTTTTTTTATATAATTATAAATACCTCTTGCAACACTTTCAGCTAAATTCTTTTCATCATTTATTAAATAATTATAATCATTTGGATTATCTATATAACCATAGTTAACAATTATACTTTCAACATTATCAACTTCTCTTATTATTGGATAAAAGTCTAAACTAGTATTACTAGGATTTCTTAACTGATAATATTTTAAAACATTATACCCATTTGCTTCTAATTCATTAGTTATTTCTCTAGCTAGACTATCATCATTTTTTAAACCATAAACAATTTCAGCTCCACTACTATTACCAGATGAAAGAGCATTAGTTATTAAAATATTTTCTTCATCAGTTTTTTTTAATCTATTTATCAAATTAAGTCTTTCTTGTAAATCAATTGTAGTATCACTATCTCTTAATAAATAAGTATCTATTCCTAGATCTTTTAATTTGTTATAAATTAATCTTGAAATATTTAAATTAAAATTCTTTTCAATTAAATTATTCTTAATTTTACCTGATTCTAAACCTCCATATTCAGGATTTATTATTACAAATGCCAATATATCACCATTTAAATATATGTTTAATTTAAATATTTATCTCTAGTTTTATTAATATTTAAAATTATTCCTAAGGAAAATAAATAGGTAATTAAACTAGATCCTCCATAAGAAATAAAAGGAAGAGGAATTCCTGTAATTGGTAAAAGTCCTAAAGTCATTCCTATATTTTGAATTTGTAAATAAAATAACATAATAAAAATACCAACTAAAATATATTTGTTTTCCAAATCAATTTTTATTTTAATTAAATTTAAAATAGTAGCATCAAAGACTAAAATAATAAATATTAAAAAAATACTTCCCAGTAAACCAAAATTAGCAACAAAGGTTGGAAAAATAAAATCTGTTTGAGGCTCTGGAAAATAAATAATATTTTTATTATAACCAAAACCTGTTAAACCACTATTAGAAATAGCAATTAAACTATTTTCTAATTGATAACCACTATTTTCTTGCCAATTAATAATTCTTTCTAATCTATACATATTATTAGTTAAAATATTAAGAATAAAATCTTTTTTAAAAAAATATAAAATAGTTATACAACTAAGTAAAAATATGATAATTAAACTGATAATTAAATACCATTTTTTATTTAATTTAGTTAGAAAAATCATAGTTAATAAAATTAAAAAATAAATAATAACAGCACCGGTATCAGGTTCTAAAAAAGTTAAAATACTAGGTATTAAAGTTAAAATAAAAAGTTTTACTAATAAAACAAATTCCTCTTTTATAGAATTTTTTCCCTCATGTTTTTTAATTACCATACTTAAAGTAATAATTAAACTAATTTTCATAAGTTCACTTGGTTGAAAACTAATAGAATTTATTATTATCCAACATTTACTACCGTTTATTGAATAACCAAATATTAAAAGAAATAATAATAAAATATTAAGACCTATATATACTAAAAAATGATATCTTTTAAGTAAGTCGAAACCCTTATATTTAATAAATAACATAATTAATATTCCAAAGAAATAAAAAATAATTTGTTTTAAGTATAAATTACTTAAACTTTGTTTTAAAAAAGGAATAGTTGTATAAATTGATAAAATACTTATTATAAAAAAAATAATTAAAGAAATAATAATATTTAAATTAACAATTTGTTTTTTCATATTTATAGTATATAAAAAACTAATAATTTTATACTTTAAACATAAAATTAAGTAGGAGGAATATGAAAAAATTACCAAAGATATATCATAGTGAGATTAAAAGTAAAAAGAATAATTTATCTATGTATGATAGTTTAAAAAATAATAATTTTAAAATTGATTTAAGTAATTTATCAGTTAAAGAGAAATTACAAAAGTTAATGAATCAAAATAATTATATCTTTAATACGAAAGTTGTTTTAGTTTTTCAAGATAAAGAAATTAATACTAGTATAGCTGGTATTTATAATAATCATATTATTACTATGGATAACAAAATAATTAGTATAGATAAATTAATTGATATAAAAATACTATAAATAGTTATTTAACCTATAACTATTTTTTTTAATTAAATAAACTATTTATGGAGGATATATATGTATAATGAAATAAATTATTTTAAAAATAATAAGTTAAATTTAACTAGTCCAGTTGAAGGTTATTTAAAGGGAAATATCTTTAATAATTTGTATGATAGTTATAAAGACTTAAAACCTGCTAAAATAAATTTTAGTTCTTTACAAGATGAAATGTTATTTAATATAGGACAAATAAGTTTTTTTAGTCATGATCTTAATTTATATTTAGATAATTATCCAAATGATTTGGAAGCTTTGAGTTTATTTAAAAAGTATAGTAAGATGGCTAATAGTTTAATTTTAGAGTATGAAACTAAATACGGACCTATTAATGTATCAGGAAGTAGTAGTAATATTCCATTTAATTGGGTTAGTACTTTTCCGTGGGAGGGTAAAAATGTTTAAATATGAAAAAAGATTAGAATATCCAATTAATATAAAAAACAAAGATATTGAATTAGCTAAGATTTTAATTACTCAGTATGGAGGAGCTAACGGGGAACTTGCAGCTGCCCTTAGATATTTAAATCAAAGATATATAATGCCAGATAATAGAGGAAGAGCTTTGTTAACCGATATTGGAAATGAGGAAATGGGTCATGTCGAAATGCTTGCTACTATGTGTTATCAACTTTTAAAAAATGCTAGTATTGAAGAAATAAAAGAAGCAGGTTTATCTAGTCATTATGCTGAACATAAAAAAGGAGTTTATCCAACTGATAGTAATGGAGTGCCTTTTACTGTTTCTTATTTTGCTTCAACAGGGGATTATTTAGCTGATTTATCTGAAGATATGGCTGCTGAAGAAAAAGCTAGAGCAGTTTATGAAAATTTAATTGATTTAACAAATGATCCAGATGTTATAGGACCTCTTTTATGGCTTAGACAAAGAGAAATTGTTCATTTTAATCGATTTAAAGAATTATATAATATTTATAAAAAAGAGTTTAAAAATAAATAAATTCTTTTTTTGTCTACATTTGTCGATTAAATCTTGGTATTAATTAGAAATAATTAGAAATAATTATTATTGAGACGAAATGTTTTCTAAAAAAGGATTTTATTAATTATTTTTTCAAAAAAATTATAATTTGCTTGACAAAGGTAGAAAAATCCATATTCCATATAATAGTAAGACATATTCGGAGATATTAGCATTTATTTTTGAAAATGATAATATTAAAGAAGTATTTTAGGAGGTTTTATGAAAAAGAATTTTCAAAGATTTACTAGTTTGTTTTTAGTATTTGTAACTTTGTTTAATACTGTTATTTCTCCATTTACAGTACTTGCAGATACAAATACTCCAAAAAAAGGTGATTTGAGAGTTGTAACTAGTAGTGGTACTTCTACTGGTGATAGTGTTTCTGTTGTAACTGGAACAAATCCAGATGGAACCTTAGTTAAAAAAGGTGATATTTCTATTACTAAAACAGTTTCTAAAACAGATACATTAGGACGTTATAAAGTACAATTTACTGTAAAAGGTAAAAATGCGAAAAATGAGACTAGTACAACAAAAGATGTATATGTAGTTGTTGTACTTGATAAATCTGGTAGTATGGAAGGAAAAAAATGAAAAAATGCTCAAAGTGGAGCTAAAACATTTGCAACTTCTTTACTAAAAAAAATAAATGATGCTAAAATTGCACTTGTAACATTTTCAGGAACTAAAAATGACGAAAAAGTTTGTGAAAAAGTTTGGGTAAAAGATAATTCATACTTAGGAGGACATCTCGAAGAAAAATGTACTGATTATTTAAATAATGATGCAACTATTATTCGAAAATTTGAAAATGCTGATTTTAGTAATGTAGAAACATTTGGTAAAGCCGAGGGTGGAACCAATTTAGGTGAAGGTTTAAACAAAGCACTTGATTTATTTAATGGAGAAAATATTCCAAGTGATGCATTTAAATATGTAGTAGTTTTAGGTGATGGAAAACCAACATATTATACAGACAATGAAGGTAAGACTGCTGGACCTGGTGGTGAGATGACAACTGAAACTAAGGAATATGCAACTACCAAAGCACAAGCTCTAAAAAATATTGGTGCAGAAATTTTTAGTATAGGTTATTCGGTAAGTTCTAATAGTGCTGCAGAAAAAGTTTTAAAGACTATTGCAAGCACTAATAAAGATACTGATGAAATTAAACATTATATTTCAGCAAACGGAGGAGATGCTTCAAATGTTGCTTCAGTATTTAACAATATTGCAACAAGTATTTCTTATGATTTTGCTGGAAAAAATGCAATCATTAATGATGGTATAGGAAGTAAATTTACTTTAGTAAATGGTACTAATATTATTAATGTAGGAAATATTACTGAAGAAGGTATTACTACTGAACCATTCTATATTGATATTGATCCTGATAGTGAAACAGGATGGCATGCAACAAATGCTGATTTTAGTTTAGATTATACTAAACCTGATGGAACTAAAGGTAGTATTAAATGTAGTGATAATCCTGAGGTTTATTGGGTACAAAATGAATATGATTATCGTATTGAATATTATTATGATAATCAAATTGATAATAATTTAACAGAATCAGAAAAAGGAGTAAAGGGTGCTGAAATTGAAGTACTTGATACAACTATTAATGATAAAACTCATCTAAAAGATGGTTATAAATTTGATAAAGTTGAACCAGATAAGAAAATTACTATTAAAAATAATGGTGAAAATGTAATTAGAGTATATTACAAAAAAGCTGAATTTAGTTATAGAGTTGAATACTATTATAATAATGAAATAGATAATAGTAAAACTGAAACTAAGAGTGCTTTATTTGAAAGTGAAATTAATAATTATACAGATAAAAACGAAGAAGGTTATAAGTTTGATAAAACTTATAACTTCCCACTTACAATTACAAGTGATAATAACCAAAATATAATTAAAGTTTATTATATAACTGATGGTAGTCAAAGAAAAAATATAAATTATACTGTTGAATATTATAAAGACGGAGTAAAACAAGAAATTGATACTCAAACAAAAACTAAAGATATTCAAGTGTTAGAACCAAAAGTTTTAGATGTAGATAAAAGTAGTATTAATATAACTGATAAATACTATGGTTATAAATTTGTAGGATCAGATCCAAGTACTATTCCAACTACAATAGTTGATGGTGGAGTAATAAAAATTTATTATGAAAAAGATTTAGATAAAATTAAAGAACTTAACTATACAGTTAAATATTATAAAGATGGAGTATTACAAGAGAAGGATACTCAAGTAATAACTAAAAAAGTTCAAGTATTAGAACCAAACACTTTAGAAGTAAATAAAAATAATATTAATACTGTTAATAAATATGATGGTTATAAATTTGATAAAACTAATCCAGGAGAAATTCCAACTATAATTGAAAATAATGGAGTTATTGAAGTTTACTATGTAAAAGATGAATTTAGTTATACAGTTGAATACTATTATGATGGAACAATTGATGATAGCAAAACTGAAACTGCTAAGGCTTTATTTGAAAGTGTAATTAATAATTACCAAGATAAAAATAAAACTGGTTATAAGTTAGATAAAACTGAAAACTTACCACTTACAATTACTAGTGATAGTAAGAAAAATGTAATTAAAGTTTACTATGTAAAAGATAATTATGGTTATAAAGTAGAATATTATTATGATAATCAATTAGATGATAGTATGACTTATACTTCTAGTGCTAAGTATTTATCACAAGTAAATGATTATCCTGATGGATCTAAAAAAGGATTTAGTTATGTATCTGATACAGCTCCATTAACTATTACTGAAAAAACAGAAAATAACATTATAAAAGTTTATTATGAAAGTAATGTCTATGATTATACAATTTATCATGTAGAAAAAGGTAATGAAAATAATATCTTAGATACAGTAAGTGATAGTGCTAAGTATCAAGAAGAAATTACTGTTGCTGAAAAAGAGTTCACAGGATTTACCTATGATTCAAAAGATAAAGAAGTAATTAAAATAGATACAGAAAATAATGTAGCATATGTATACTATACAAGAAATAAATATAACTATACAGTTGAACATTATTTAGAAACAAAAGATGGTAAGTTTGAAATTGAGAAAACTGAAGTAGTAAAAGATGTTGAATTTGAAACAAATATTACTTATAAAGAATTAGAATTTAATGGTTATAAGTATGATGAAACAAGAACAGAAGCACCTGAAAAGGTTTTAGAAGATAATTTAGTTGTTCGTCTATATTATGTTCTTGCTGATAGTAAAGTTACAGTTCATTATGTTGTTAAAGTAGATGATAATTATATTTCATTTGATAAATATGGACGTGATGAATTAGGTAATAATACAGAAGAATTCAAAGATGTAGATTTACTAGATGAGATTTTAACTGGTAAAATTGGAACTAGCTTTACTACTAAATATCGTGAAGTTAAAAACTATAGCTTTATTGGTATATATAAAGGTAATATCTTAGAAAATTCTAATTTAGAAAAACTAGAAGGAACAAATATAACTGGAGAATTTGATTTTGAAGAACAAGAATATACTTACGTATATGAAGCACCTCGTGGAGGGGATGAAGTACCACCTCAAACAGGATTTGATGGTAGTTTAAGTTATTTAAATTATATTCTATTAGTAGCAGTTATATATGTACTAAAAAAATATTTCGATTTAATAAGTGAGAAATAACAATATAAAAGGACAACTTGGTTTGTCCTTTTTTAAAGAGAATAGGGGGGTAACATGAAAAAATATAAATATTTATTATGTATTTTATCTTTTCTTACTTTGCTTAGTTTAATTTTATTAAATAGATATGAAACTTTAAATACTTTTAATAATAATTATGTTCTAGAACCAAGTAATGAGGTTAAAGAGAAAGAAGTATCTGTTATTAAAGAAAATGAAATAGAAAAGTTACAAAAAGAATATAATAATGAAGATGTTATAGGAACACTTGAAATTGTTAATGCTGATTATAAAGTACCAGTTGTTCAAGGAAGTGATAATAACTATTATTTAAGACGTTTACCTAATAAAGAATATAATATTATGGGTTCAATATTCTTGGATTACCGAGTTAATATTAATACTAGTAAAAAACTTCTTATCTATGGTCATAATGATAAAAGAATAGAAATGCCTTTTAAAATACTTGAAAATTATTATGATAAATCTTATTTAGATGATCATAAATACATTATTGTTACAAGTAAAGAAAGAATTAGAACTTATGAAATATTCTCTGTCTTTGTTGAACCGACTGATTATTCATATATGAAAGTAAACTTTGAAGATTCTAGTTATTTAGAACATCTTAATATGTTAAAAAATAAATCTATGTTTAATCTTGATACTTATTTAAGTAATGATACTAATATATTATTACTTCAAACATGTAGTACGCATAAAGATTATTTAAAATATAAGAAAAAATATTTAATTCTAGCATTTAAAGAAATTAGTAATAAAGGAATAGATGAATAATTTATTCCTTTTTTTACCGGTTGTAATGTCATAAAAAATATGGTATAATCATATACATACAAGGAGAATTTATGAACAAATTTTTAAACAATGTATTTAAAGGATTAATAATATCCTTAGTAATTATAGTTGCCGGAGGATATTTATCTTTAAAAATAAATCCTACTTCGACTAAAACAACGACTAATAAAATGGTTTTAATTTCGACTAGTTTAGCTTCTTCTTTATTAACAGAAAAAGAAGATAAAATAAATTTAGATGTTGAAGAAAAACCTGAAAGTGAACAAGTAAAAGAAGAAGTAGAAGTTAAAACTGAAACTAAAGAAGAAATTAGAGTTGAGGTTAAAGAAGAAATAAAAGAAGTTATTAAAGAAGAACCTAAACAAGAAATTATTGAAGAAGTTAAAGAAGAACCTAAACAAGAAGAAATAAAACCTAATGATGTTACCATTAAAGGTGAATATAAACCAAATCTTGCTGTTTTGGAAACTATTGAAGTACTAGAAACTTATGTTGGAAAAATGACAGCTTATGGACCAGATTGCTATGGTTGCACATCAGGAAGAACTGCAAGTGGACAGTATGTAATGGATGGAAATATTTATTATAACGATCCAACATTTGGTAATATTAGAATAGTTGCAGCTGATAAAACTATTCCTTTTGGAAGCATTATAAGAATATCAGGATTAAATATTTTCCCTGAACCAATTCTTGCTATTGTTCTTGATCGAGGTGGTATGATTGGCTTTGCTGAGGGTAAACATTCTTACTTTGATCTTTTATATAAAAGTGAAAAAGATGCAGCAAGTTTTGGTAGACCAACTGCAACATTTGAATTATTAAGAAGAGGTTATTAAACTGGAATTATCCAGTTTTTTTAATTTAAAAATCCTTCATACATCTTCCTGTAAACTAAATATAATTTATATAACTTATCATAGTTTTCTGAACTTAACTTATTTCTAGATTCATTAAAAACACTTTCATAATTATTACTTAATAATATTTTATAATC
>CADBSI010000083.1 GCA_902797275.1 uncultured Erysipelotrichaceae bacterium
AGTTTTTCTTATGACTTCTCCCCTATTTATAAAATTGAAGAACAAGAACCATGTTATTTAACTTATACTAATTTAGAAACGCATAAGATAATTAAAGATAATCTTGAAAAATCTAGTATGTATGGAGGATATGTTAGAGGAATTGGACCAAGATATTGTCCTTCAATTGAAGATAAAGTTGTTCGTTTTGCTGATAAAGAACGTCATCAATTATTCCTTGAACCTGAAAGTAGATTTTATGATGACATTTATTTACAAGGTTTTTCTACTAGTATGCCTCATGATATTCAAGATAAAATGGTACATAGTTTAAAAGGACTTGAACATGCTGTTATTAAAAAATATGCTTATGCAATTGAATATGATGCAATTGATCCTTTGGAAATGCAACCTAGTTTAGAAAATAAAATAATAGAAAACTTATTTACAGCTGGTCAAATAAATGGTACAAGTGGTTATGAAGAAGCAGCTGCTCAAGGATTAATGGCTGGAATTAATGCTAGTTTAAAATTAAGAGGCAAAGAACCTTTGATTTTAAAAAGAGATGAAGCCTACCTTGGCGTTTTAATAGATGATCTTACAACTAAAGGAACTAAAGAACCTTATCGTATGTTAACATCACGTGCTGAATATAGATTATTACTTCGTCATGATAATGCTGATTTAAGATTAAGAGAATATGGTCATGAAATAGGTTTAATAGATGACAATAGATACCAATTATTTCAAGAAAAGAAAGCAAATATTAATAAGTTAATAACTTATTTAAAACTAACTAAAATAACTACTAAAGATACAGATATTTTAAAAGAATTAAATACTTCTATTTTAGATGGAATTACTTTATATGAACTACTAAAAAGACCTGGTATTACTATTTTAGACTTTGTTAATTTAAATTTAATTAAAGAAGAATATTCAGATGATGTTTTAGAAGAAGTTGAAATTAATGTTAAATACGAGGGTTATATTAAAAAAGAAGAAAAAGAAGCTATGAAATTAAAACAAATGGAAAGTATTAAAATTAGTTCAGATTTTAATTATTCAGATGTACCAAATCTTGCA
The DNA here is from genome assembly GCA_902797275.1 of uncultured Erysipelotrichaceae bacterium. Classification (GTDB taxonomy): domain Bacteria; phylum Bacillota_I; class Bacilli_A; order RF39; family UBA660; genus RUG591. Next base: position 1,066 of record CADBSI010000083.1, read on the forward strand.
AGTGAAGCAAGAGATAAATTAAATAAAGTTAGACCTTTAACTCTTGGACAAGCATCTCGTATAAGTGGTGTTAATCCAAGTGATATAGCAATTTTAAGTGTTTATTTAAAGAGGTATAAAAATGACTAAAGATGAGTTTATAAAAGAAGTCTTAAAATTAGGTATTACCCTAGATGATGAAAAATTAACTAAATTAGATAAATTTTATCATTTACTTATTTATTGGAATGAAAAAATTAATTTAACTACTATTGTTAAAGAAGAAGAAGTGTATTTAAAACACTTTTATGATAGTTTAACTCTTATTAAAGCTGTTAATTTACAAGATAATTTGACACTTTTAGATGTAGGAACGGGTGCAGGTTTTCCAGGAATTGTTTTAAAAATAGTTTTTCCAAACTTAAAAATAACTCTTTTAGATTCTTTAAATAAAAGAATTAATTATTTAAATGAAATAATTAAAGAATTAAATCTTACTGGAATTGATACAGTTTGTTATAGATGTGAAGATTATGCTAAGAATAACCGAGAAAAATATGATATAGCGGTTGCTCGTGCTGTTAGTTCTTTGCAAGTATTAAGTGAAATAATTATTCCAACAGTTAAAGTAAATGGATTATTTATTGCTATGAAAAGTAATGTTGATTTTGAAATAGATAATAGTTTAGATATTATTAAAAAATTAGATAGTAAACTAGAAAATATAATTGAATTTAATCTACCAACCGAAAATAGTAAAAGAAATTTAGTTGTTATTAGAAAACTTAAATCTACTAATTTAAAGTATCCAAGGAATTATTCAGTTATTAAAAAAAGTTTAAAAAAATAAAATATTGAATTGTAAAATTACAAATTATGTTATAATATATTATTATAGGGTAATTGTAAAAAGAAAAGAGGGATTTTATGAATAATAATGAAGACAACAAGATTGTTTATTTAAGAATAGATGATATTATGCCAAATAGATTTCAACCTCGTGAAGTATTTGATGAAACTGGTTTAGAAGAACTTGCAGATTCTATTAAAGAACATGGAGTAATTCAACCAATTATTGTTCGTCAAGTAGGAAACAAATATGAACTTATTGCTGGTGAAAGAAGAACGAAAGCAAGTGCTCTTGCTGGTCTTACTACAATTCCTGCAATTATAAAAAATATGGATGATCGAGAAAGTGCTAAAGTATCACTTTTAGAAAATCTTCAAAGAAAAAACTTAACTCCTATTGAAGAAGCTAGAACTTATAAAAGAATTCTAGAACTTGATAATATGACTCAAGAAGATTTGGCTAGAACAATGGGGAAAAGTCAACCAATGGTTGCTAATAAATTAAGACTTCTTGCTTTGCCAGAAGAAGTTCAAGATGCTCTTTTAAAAAATCAAATATCAGAGCGTCATGCTAGAAGTTTATTAAATGTAAAAGATAAACAAACTCAGTTAAGATTATTAGAGAGAATTAAAAACGAAAGATTAACAGTTAGAGAACTTGATAATGAAATTAAAAACTTAAATACAGGAAGTTATGAGGAACCAAGTACAAGTATACCAACTATGAGTAATTCAAATCAAGCTGATTATGCTACTAATACAAGTGGGATTTTAAATACTAATAATATAGCCGAAACTTCTAATGCTGATTATTCTAATAATTTTAATAATACGTATGATATGCCCCAAACAAATTCTAATTTTAATAATAGTTTTAATAACATGGGTTTAAATGATTATAAAAGTTCTATAGGTGGATTTAATAATATGCCTAATAACTTTAATAATATGTCTTATGATAATAACTATCAATTAAATAATGAAGATAGTTTTTCTACTCCATCTATTGAAAATACTAATACTCAATCTTCAAATAATTTTCAAAATGAACCACAAAATAATACATTTTCTTTAGGATCAATGTTTGATGGAGGTACTAATAATCAAATGCTTAATAATGAAATAAATCAAAATGATAATGGTTTATTTATGAGTAATATAAAAGAAAATAATAACAAGCCAGCAGAAAATAAGTTTTTACCTAATTTCTCTAATAATGAAACAAATAATTTTTCTAATAATTATAATAGTTTTGTTGATAGTGATTCAATTAAAAATGATTTTTATTCTGATCCTATAAGTAATTCTAATACATTTACTAATTTTCAATCTTTAAATACTCCAATTAATACTAATAATCAAGGAGATTTATTTAATCAACCTTTAAATATAGTTAATGTTCCAAATCAAATGTCTGAAGAAAAGAAAGATATGCCTGAAGATAGTTATCAAGACAATAATAAGCAATTTGATAATCCTTTTGATGATGCGTATGAAAACATTTTATTTGCAAAACCTGTTCCTGTTGAACCAACAGTTGATACTCAAGAAGAAGTAAAACCAATTGATAATGCTACTAATGATATTAAGTCTAATCAAATTGACGATAGTTCTAATAATTATGTTTCAATTGATCATCAAAGAACTTTATTTTCAACAAGAGATGCTGTTTTAGAACTTAAGAAAACAACTGATCGAATAAAAGAAGATGGTATTAATTTAGATAGTGAAGAAATTGATTTTGATGATTACTACCAAATTATAATTAAAATTAAGAAATAGATTAACTTCTATTTTTTTTAATTTATTATTAAATATCTTTGCTTTTTTCTCATTTTTTGATAGAATATATTTGTCAACATAAAGAAAAGGTGGTAATCATGGGAAAAATAATTTCATTAGTAAATCAAAAAGGAGGAGTTGGGAAAACAACAACTAGTATTAATTTAGCTGCATCTCTTGCCCTTCTTGGTAAAAAAATATTATTAATTGATTTAGATCCTCAAGGTAATGCAACAACAGGTGTTGGTATTAATAAAGGTGATATAAATAAAAGTGTATATGATTTACTTCGAGGCACAGCATCAGTTGATGAAGTAGTTCTAAAAACGGAATTTAAAAATTTATGGATGATACCTGCTACAATTCAACTTGCAGGAATTGATATTGAATTAATTGAAAAAAGTAAAGTATCTCCAGGTTTTAGAAAAGCTTATCAATTAAAAGAACATATGGAGGGAGTAAAAGAAAAATATGATTATATTATAATTGATTGTCCTCCAAGTTTAGGAATGATAACAACAAATGCTTTAACAGCAAGTGATTCTGTTATAATACCAGTTCAATGTGAATTCTTTGCTCTTGAAGGTATAACTCAGTTATTAAATACAATCATGTTAACACAAAAGAATTTAAATCCAAATCTTGATCTTGAAGGAGTACTTTTAACAATGTTATCTAAATCTAATTTAGGACTTGATGTAATTGAAGAAATAAGAAGTTATTTTAAAGATCGAGTTTATGATACAATTATACCAAGATTAATAAGGTTAGCTGAGGCACCTAGTCATGGCAAGCCAATAGTTGCTTATGATCCTAAAAGTAAAGGATCAGAAGCTTATATAAATTTAGCAAAGGAAGTGATTATGAGAAATGGAAACGAATAGAAGAAGAGCTCTTGGAATGGGGCTTGAAGAATTATTTGGAGCCGAAGTATTAGATATGGACAGTTTAGAAGAAAAAATTGTTACCTCTACTCCAAAAGAAGAAATAACTAATATAAAAATAGAAGAAATAAGAAGTAATCCATATCAACCAAGAAAAACATTTGAAGAAGGTGCTTTATCAGAACTTGCTGAGTCCATCAAAGAACATGGAGTAATTCAACCAGTAATTTTAAAGAAAAGTATTAAAGGTTATGAACTTGTAGCTGGAGAAAGAAGAGTTCGTGCTAGTAAATTAGCAGGATTTGATACAGTACCAGCCATAATTCGTGAGTTTAATGATCAAGAAATGATGGAAATTGCTCTTCTTGAAAATTTACAAAGAGAAGACTTAAATCCAATTGAAGAAGCTCTTGCTTTAAAAAGAATCTTAGATACAAGAGGAATTAGTCAACAACAATTAGCTGAGAAATTAGGAAAAACAAGAACCTATGTTACTAATATAATTGGTATATTAAACTTACCAGATTCTGTTAAACAATTAGTAATAGATGGTAAAATTCCTTTAACTCATGCAAGGACTTTAAGTAAAATAAAAGATCCTGAAAAAGTAGAAGAACTTGCTGATAAAGTTATAAATGAAGGTTTAACAACTATAGCTTTAGATGAAATAGCTCAAGATAAAACAATTGAAAAAAGAGTTGCCTCTGGTAGAAAAGAAACTGAAGAAATAAGAACTTATAAATATATTCAAGAATATTTATGTGATAAATTAAGTACCAAAGTAAGAATAACATCTACTAAAGTAATAATTGATTTTTCAGGTTTAGAAGATTTTAACCGAATTATGGAAATTTTAGGTATTGAAGAGTAAGCTTATGAAAGATTTAAATTATGATATTAATACTCAAGTTATTATGAAAAAAGGACATCCTTGTGGAGCTAATTTATGGGAAGTTGTAAGACTTGGGGCTGATATAAAAATTAAATGTTTAAACTGTGGACGAGTTGTTATGATACCACGAGTTGAATTTAATAAAAAAATTAAAAAAATAGTACAGGTTGGTGATAAAAGTGAATAAAAAAAGGCACTTAAAAAAGATAAAACTTCATCCCTCTACTATGTATTTATTATTAATAGTTTTAACAATTTTTGCTAGTTTTATTTTAAGTAGTTTAAAATTTCAAACAACTTATAGTACAATTAGTGCAACTGATTTATCTGCTATTCAAAATACTATTGCTGTTGAGAATTTATTTAATTATGATGGATTGAAATATATGATTAGTAATGCAAGTAGAAATTTTATTTCTTTTGCTCCTCTTAGTATGTTTTTAATTATGGCAATTGGTTTAGCTGTTAGTGAAGCCAGTGGTTTATTAGATTTATTATTAAGGAAAACTTTTAATAAAATATCAAATGCTAAAATAACTTTTATGATTATTTTTATAGCAACTATTTCTTCTATTATAAATGATATTGGTTATATTATTTTAATACCACTGGCTGCTAAAATTTTTGAATCTAAAAAAAGAAATCCTTTAGCTGGTGTAGTAGCAGCTTTTTGTGGAGTTGCCTTTGGAGCAGGAACAACAATATTTGTTGGTTCATCAGAAGTTGCTTTAATTCCTTATACAACAAGTGCTGCAAGACTTGTAGATGTATCTTATCATGTTAGTTTATTATCAAATTTATATATTATGATAATTTCAACTATAGTTTTATCAATTGTTGGAACAATTATTGTTGAAAAGATAGTTGTTCCAAAGTTTGGTCGTATTAAAGAAAAGAAAGATTTAATGCAAGAATATGATGTTGAAGTAATAGATGTTGAAGAACAAGAACAAGAAAAATTAAATCGTGAATATAATGAAAAAAGAGGATTTAAATATGCTGTTATTTCAGCTTTAATTATAATAGGAATATTTATTTATTCAGTTATACCTAACCTACCCTTATCAGGAATGCTTTTAGATATGAATGAAAATACTTATTTAAAACAAATATTTGGAGATAATTCTTATTTTCAAGATGGATTTACTTATATGATGAGTTTAGTATTTATTACAACTGGTCTTGCTTATGGAATTGGTTCTAAGAAATTTAAGCGTGATGTTGATGTATTTGAAGGTTGTCATGATAATTTAAAAAATTTAGGAGGAATAATAATTTTAATTTTTATTGCTTCTCAGTTTGTAGCAATTTTTAAAAAGACAAATATAGGTACAGTTTTAACCGGAATAGTTGCTAATGTAATTGATAGTTTACCTTTTTCAGGTGTACCTTTACTAATACTTGCTATTTTATTAATTGCTTTAGCTAATTTATTCTTAACAACAGCTCAAGCTAAATGGGTAATTTTAGCACCTGTTATTGTTCCACCTTTGATGCAATCAAATTTTTCCCCTCAGTTTTTACAATTTGTTTTAAGAGCAGCTGATTCTATGACTAAAGGAATAACTCCTCTTTCAGCTTTCTTTGTCATATTTATTGCTTATATGAATATTTATAATACCGATAAATCAAAACCAATTGGTATTTTTGAATCTATTAAAATAATTATGCCATATTGTATAATAATTTCTATTACTTGGTTGCTACTTTTAATAGGATGGTATATAATAGGTTTACCAATTGGACCAAATGTATATCCAACTGTGTAGGAGGTAAAAGATGAGTTTAAAAGCAGGAATAGTTGGACTACCAAATGTAGGAAAATCAACTTTATTTAATGCAATTACAAAGCAAAATATATTAGCAGCAAATTATCCATTTGCAACTATTGAACCAAATGTTGGAATAGTAA